>JAGOBP010000557.1 GCA_017999195.1 Thermoflexales bacterium | reverse complement strand
GGTGATCTTGCCCAGCACCCGCGCGCCCGCGCCGATGAAGACGTTGTTGCCCAGATCGGGAAAAGCCCACTCGTTGCGCATGCCCACCGTCACCGCCGCAATCACGCTGACGTTGCGGCCAATCGAATGCGCCATGAGCACTGTGCCCACTGGATGCGCGATGTACAGCCCACCGCCGCATTCGGTTTCACTCGCTAACTCCAAGCCATAAGTGCGCAGGATATGGCGTAAAGCAAAGCCAAACATGAACGGAATGCGCTTGCGCCGACACCACACGCCCAAGCGATACCACGCCAGCGCGCGCAAGGACAGATGCCGGAACAGCAACTTCAGCGCCACACTCAACGTGATCTGATTGGGATCCCCGATCTGGCTGGGCACAATCCAACGCGCGGCATCTTGTTTGAAAGTCTCGAACATGGTTCACCTGTCACGTGTTGCGTAGTGCGTGGTGCGTGATGATGTGTCCAACACGGAACACGCACCACGCATCACGGTTCACTTATCACTCGTCACTCGTTATGCACTCGGCGGCCCGACCGGCACGGTGGACGCCCTCACGGCCGCCAGGAACTTCTCGCGCCCGCCCAACTCATCGGCGACGCCTTGATAATGGCGCAAATTGAAAATGCCGCTGTATGCCATGCGCGAGACGCGATCAACGCGCGCGACCTGCTTCAACGCCGCAATCGCCCACTTCGACCGCGCCGCCCGATCGAGGCACAGGCGCGTCAGCGTCTTGATCAAGGGATGCCGCCCGTGAAATTCATAGCAGATCGTGGGTAGCAGCCACGTCTGGCCTTTATCACGCGTGAAGATCACATCATTGCGACCGTACACATACGGAATTTCCAGCCACGCTTTGAAACTGCGTTCGGCGTAATGCCAGCCGATGGCGCGATCATTGAAGACAAAGCGCAGGCCGCGCTGCGCCAGCCGATAGGCCAACTCCACGTCCTCGGCCCGGCGGAAGTGCGGATCGAAACCGCCCGCCTCGATCACGTGCCGCCGCGCCAGCGACGTGTTGCCCGTGTAAAACTGCCGCGCCGTCGGCGCCCACCGGCCCTTGAGCATATCGTCGTACTGCTTCATCAACATCGATTGTTCCCAGCGCACCCACGGCTTCATGTCGAAGTCGTTCGGCGTCAGCATCGGGCCTAGCACGACGAGGTTGCTGTCGCCATGACACGCCACATGTTCGGCAACTAACTGCGGTGACGGCACTACATCGTCGTCGATGAACACCACCAGATCACCGGTCGCGCGGCTCAGCCCCGTGTTGCGCGCCACCGCCACACCCTGATTGGCTTGCTCCACAAACGTGATCGTCAGCGGTGACTGCAGCGCCTGCAGGTACTCGCGCGTGCCGTCGGTCGAACCGTCCGACACCACGATCACGTCAAACCGATCGCGCGGAAACGCCTGATTTTCCAGGGCTTTCAGCACGCGCTGCAAGCGATCGAGCCGGTTGTAGGTCGGTAGAATCACACTGACGGGCGGCATGTCACGCTCTCCGGTACAGGATGTGCTCGCGATCGATCGGGTACTTCGCGCCATCGATCAAGCCGCGCCACGGATAAATCAACTGCGCGAAACCCACCTCAATCTTCTGGGTGCTGTGCCATTTCAGCAGGCCCGATAGAATCTGCCGCACCCCTTGATCGAAGAACCACTCGATCAAGATGTACGCGCCCACCCAATCGCCGCAGCGCAGATATTTGCCCGCCGCCGCGCCGCAGCCGGTAGCATAGTTGCGATAGGTGCGGCGCGTTTCTTCCCAGCCGCGCCAGTGCAAGTGATACATCACGGCGGCGGGTGTGTACACGATGCGGCCGCCGCGCTTGAGAATGCGATAGCCGATGTCGCGATCGTTCCACGAGCGCAATTTGCCGCCTACGCCCAGTAGTTCATCGTAGCCGCCCAGCTGCTCAAACCGATCGCGCCGCATGCCGAAACTGGCCCCGTGCCCGAAGCCCAGATTCAGCCGCGAACCCGCGTACACTTTGCGATCGGGCGAATCTTTCAGGGCCATCGGGATCGATCGGTGCACGGGCGTGACGTTGGCCGCGACGGGTGGATGGTAATGTTCATCGGGAATCACTTTGCCAAACACCGCCCACGTGTCATCGCGCTTTAACTCGCCCAGCATCACATCGATCCAGTCCGGCTCGACGACGCAGTCATCGTCGGTGAACAACAGGTAAGGCGCGTGTCCCGCTCGCACGCCGATGTTGCGCGACACGCTGATGCCGCGTTGTTCGATGTGCAAGTAGCGGATGCGAGGGTCGATGCGTCCGTGCCGCTCAACCGCGCGGCAGGTGGCGTCGTCGTCGCTCTGATCGACGATCCACAGTAGCCAATCGGTGTGCGCGCACTTGCGCAGGCTCTCAAGCGTGCCATCGATCAGATCGCCGCGGCCGCGGGTCGCAATCACAATATCGACTGTCGTTATTTCATTCATCGCTCGTTACTCGTTACAACTGACCCATCACGACGAAAATATTCTCACCCAGCGGGAACTGCCCAAAATCATAGTGCGTCAGCGCGCGATAGAACGTTGAACTGGCGCCGGGCCGGAAGCGATCGTGCAGTTCGATGATCAACAGGCTTACTTTGTCCAGCCACGCCTCGTAGCCGCTCTCAAACAGGTCTTTTTCCGCGCCTTCGATGTCGATCTTCAAGACATCGATGTGATCGGTCTGGGCCATGTCCAGCAATTCCGGCACAGTGACGGCGCGCAGGCCGGGTGCGCCCGGGGCGGCGGCCTCGACGCGAAATGACCAAGCATCGGCGTCGGGGTTGCTGATGGCCAGCGTCATGGGCGTGTTCCACAGCGCCGCTTGCAGGGGCTTGACCTGCGGATACGGGCGCGTATTCTTGAGCAACTGCGCAAAATTGGTCGGCTCCGGCTCGATGGCGATGATCTTGGCCTGCGGATAGCGCTGCGCGAAAAACAACGTGGCATAGCCCACATTCGCGCCTGCATCGATGATGGTTTTAGGCTTGAAATCAGGCCAATCGAAGCGATATTCTTGCTCCAGAAAGACCTTCTCAAAGGTCGGCCAGTCCGAGCCGTCGCCGCGCACCAGCACGGGCACGCTGAGACCGGGCAACTTCAATTGCGCCGAGCGGTTGTCCAACATCGACCGCAGCCCGATGAGCGAGCCGTTCAGCGGTCCGTAGCGGAAGACGCACAAGGCCGCGCGCTTGAGTTTCTTGCTCAGTTTGACCGGTTCCATG
>JAGOBP010000556.1 GCA_017999195.1 Thermoflexales bacterium | reverse complement strand
GGCGTCCAGATACACATCCTGGATCGCATTCAACAAGGCCACGCCATCCTTCATCGGCTTCTGGAAGGCCTTGCGCCCGGAGATCAGGCCCATGCCGCCCGCTCGCTTGTTGACGACCGCCGTCGCCGCCGCGTCGCCCAGGTCGTTCTTGCCCGACGCGCCGCCGCTGTTGATCAGGCCGATGCGGCCCATGTAGTTGTTGGCGATCTGATAGCGCGTGAGATCGATCGGGTGGTCGCTGTTCAATTCGGTGTACATGCGCTCATCAAGTTTGCCGTAGGACGAGCCGCCCATATTCAGCGCCTTGAAGCCGCCGTTATTTTCAGGCGACTTCTGCTTGATGATGTCGGCCTGAATGGTCGCGCCCAGGTGATTGCCCTGCCCCGTCAAGTCCGACGCAACGTGATAATCCGTCGAGGTGCCATCGGCGTTCTTGACCTTGAAGGCGTTATTGCGCAGATAGCACCACAGAATCGTCGCCATGCCATACTCATGCGCCATCGCAAACGCCTGCGACACTTCCACGATCTGTCGGCCGCTTTCCGGCGCACCGAAGTAGATCGTCGCGCCCACCGAAGCCGCGCCCATGTCGGCCGCTTGCTTGATCGTGCCGAACATGATCTCGTCGGCCTTGTTCGGGTAGGTCAGCAGTTCATTGTGATTGATCTTCACCATGAACGGAATCTTGTGCGCATACTTGCGCGCCACGATGCCCAACACACCGAACGTCGATGCGACCGCATTGCAGCCGCCCTCGATCGCCAACTTCACGATATTTTCGGGATCGAAGTACGCGGGATTTTTGGCGAACGATGCGCCGCCGCTATGCTCGATGCCCTGATCGACCGGCAGAATCGACAAATAACCGGTGCCCGCCAGCCGACCCGAGCCATACATCCACGCCAGATTATTCAGAACCTTGTTGTTGCGATCAGAATTGATGAACATCCGATCGACCCAGTCCGGTCCCGGCAGGTGCAGGCTTTCTTTGGCAATCTTCGGCGTATTGAAGCCCAACAGATAATCAGCCTTGTCACCTAACAGTTGCTCGATGGTACTCATGTTGCCTCCTAAGGAGTTAAAGTTGCGAGGTGTAACTATCACACGGGGTTACATTTTACCAGACTTCTCAAAGATCACGCTGCAGCACGTCACCGCGCCTTCAGCCTTCTGGACTTCAGAAGCATCGACGCTGATCACAGCCACACCGTGTTCGATTAACCGTTGCTGTGTCCTGGGAAAATTCGACGGGTAGATCACACCCCGATCGGTCCAGATGGCGTTCGCGGCCCCCGGCTCACTCGGATCGACTTCGATCAAGCGAAAGCCGTTAAAATAAGTCACATCGACCCACTGAGGGTTAATCAGCAACGTATCAACCGCGACTTGCGTCACCGCCGATTTCAAGTGCAGGCAGCCCGTCACGACAACACCCCGCACTTCGTAACCAAACGGCGCGAGATGGTGCTGCATCTGATCGATCGCGGCTTGATTGCTCCGACTGGATAGTCCTACGTATAGCGTTTTGCCTACGCGCAAGACATCGCCGCCATCGACCGTGCCCGGCGCTTCAATGAATTTCAACTCGCGATAGGGCTTCAACGCTTCCGCAATCAAGCGGGCTTCCGGCTTGCGCGAATCTGCGCCCGGCCGCGTGATGATGGCGACTTCATCCAGCACGATCGCCACATCTTCCACGAAAACGGAATCGGGCAGATCGGGTTCGGCGGACAGCGCGATGACTTCACAGCCTAATTCACGCAGCGCGGCCTGATACGCGTGATGCTGCCGTTGGGCCAACGCCACATCGATCGGGGTACGATCGAGATGCGTCAATTCACATTGATTGAAATTGGGGCTGATGTCACGGGTAATGGCAATAAGTGTATTCATTAGCGAAGATTGGTGTTGATTCGTGGAGAGTCTTTACAACACATAGATCGGATTGCTGAAAATCCAACCACGTCCCTGGCGATACGCCTCGACGCGATACGCGCCCGCCTCAACTGAAGTGAACCGCATCCCGCGCTTGTTCTTGATGCGCGCAATCGGGCCGCGTCCGGCCTTCACCACTTGAATCGTCGCAGGGAACGGCGTCTCTACCTCGAAGTTCACCGCGCCCACCCGCCGAATTTCGTCACCGATTTCGGCATACTCGGACGCACTGCGCGCCACAAAGCGAAAGCCGCGTGTGTCGCCGAGGAGATCATAGCCGACCCAGCCACGGCCCAAAGCCAGTGCCTCATAGATCGCGGCCTTGTCGTGAACCAGGTCGCCTGTCAAGCCGATGTCCAACAGCAAGTGCGTGTTGACACAGCGGAAGAGATATTCATAAGGAAAGACCGTGAATTTGAACGGCCCGACCGTTTGAGGGAAAGCGTGCGCATCCGCGTTGCCGATGCCCGTCACCCGCCGGCCCGAAGCCAGCAGTTGATCCCAGGCGTTCAACGTCGCGCGGAATGGACCACGGATCGCACGGTGCGGCTTAAGAACGTACCACAAGGCCATCAATTTATTCGGCAGGCGCGTCTTGAACTCCGACATGTAATTCCAGATTTCAAGCCCGTGATAGCCATCCACGTCCCAATCCACCCAAGCAATGCCCGGCTCGTGAAGAAACTTCACGGCATAATCATAGGGATGTGCAATAAAGGCCAGCCCGCCGCGCTCGCGCACCGCGTCGATCAAGCGCTGCGGATCAGCCGCGCACTGGCTCATCTCGGCTTCTGCGCCATACACCAACAAGTGATTGACCTGCGGCCAACGCCGGGCGTCGTGCACTTCCTCGCCCACCAGCATCAGCACGCCGTCGTGATAGCCTTCCGGCCCTTTAACCCACACATTGTGATCGGTAACAACGACGAAATCCAGGCCGGCTTGAGCCGCCGCCTGGGCAATTTCGGCGTGATACGCTGCGCCATCCGAATACGGCGTATGCATGTGGAGGTTGCCGACGATTTCGTGAGACACGTGTTATCCCATCAGTAGATTATTCATCGCTGACAAGATGATCCGCTAACACAGGGGCATCTTGTCATCCGCCGCGCTTTTCGCGGCGCGTCATCTTGTCAGAATAGTCCCAATTGCTCCGGCTCAATGCCGCCGAACTCGCCGCCCGGCCCCGCCCAGCGATATTGCTTCAAGTCGATGCGGCCGCGTTGATCGAACACGATGCCTTCTGCTTCCAGACGCATGCGCTGTCTGGCCGCCGGATCGCCTTGCAACGAAATCTTGCCCTGGGCATTGATCACC
>JAGOBP010000555.1 GCA_017999195.1 Thermoflexales bacterium | reverse complement strand
GATGGGCACATTCGTGATGGTGACGAATGTGGAGGCGCTGATCGAGTTGGCCGTGTTGGTCGCAGTGACGATGGCGGTGTATGTGCCCACGCTGGCATAAATGTGAGTGTCATTCGCGCCGCTGCCAAGGGGTGTGCCATCGCCGAAGTTCCACGCGTAACTCACGTTGGTGCCAGTGCTGATCGTCGCTTGCAACGCTGTGGTTTGCCCAATCAAGGTGGGGCTGTCGTTACTCGCAACGAGGCCACTGATGGGCGCATTCGTGATGGTGACGAGCGTGGATGCACTGATCGAATTAGCGGTGTTGGTCGCGGTGACAATGGCGGTGTACGTGCCCACACTGGCATAAGTGTGAGTGACATTCGCGCCGCTGCCAAGGGATGAGCCATCACCGAAGTTCCACACATAGTTGATGCTCGTGCCCGCGCTGACAGTGGCCGTAAAAGTCGTCGGGCTGCCCAGTCCCGTCGGGCTGGTGTTGGCCGCGTTGAGGCCGCTGATGGGCGTGGGCGGCACTTCGTACGCGCCGATGTCGGGCATGGCATCGCGTGATCGGCCTTCGAAATCGATCGGGATGTTGGCGGGCGCGCCGTGATCGATCGCGAGTGAGGTTGCGCCGAGATGATAATCGTCATGAGCAGAATCGCTGAAGGCCGGATCACCGATCAAACTGTGCGCGCCGCGCGTGATGCTGCCCGATTGCGTGACGGTGTTGCCGTAGTACAAGTTGTAGTCTTCGATCACTTTGCCCAGCGTTTGGCTGAGGCCGACGCTGTGACTGGCGACGATGGTGTTGGTCACATAGACGCGGCCTGTGCTGGCATTGATCACGGCGATGGCCGGTCGGGCGTTAAGGGCCGCATCGGCTACGCTCAGATGAATCAGGCTGGTGTGATAACTGCTCAACATGCGGTGCGTGTCGATGGCGATGGCCGCGCCCGTGGTGGTGACGGTGTTGCGCGCAAAGATCGAGTTGACCACGCGGAAGTTGGCCGCGTAGCCGTCCTTCAAATACAGGCCGCCGCCGTAGTCGGCGAAGTTGCTGACAAAGCGCGTCGCCGTGATGCCCACATCGCCTTGCGCGTTGAGGATGGACACGCCGCCGCCCAGGCCGTAACCGAAGATCACGCGATTGTTGATGAAGTGGCTGTTTTGCAGTTTGATCTGCCCCTGCAAATAAGCGCCGCCACCTTCATACTCCGCGCGATTACTGATGAACGTCGTGCCCGTAATCTCAAGCGCAGCAAAGGCATACAGGCCGCTGCCGATGCTGGCGGCATTGCGCTCGAAGCGCGCGTTGGCCACGGACTTGTTGCCCACACCAGCCACGTACAAGCCCGCACCGAAGTCCGCGCTGTTGCTGATGAAGTGCGTGCCGGTCAGGATCAACGCGCCGCCGCCGTACACTGCGCCGCCGTTGCTGCCGCGATTGTTGACGAATTGTCCGTTGACCAGCGTGGTGGAGCCGACCGCATACACGCCTGCGCCCCAACCCGATTGTCCGGTGGTGTTACTGAAGAAATCGCTGGCGGTGATGATCAATGCGCCGCCTGTGCGAATAGCACCGCCCTGGCCGTTGAGACCGGCTTGATTGGCGGTGAACTGACTGGCGGTGATGATCAAGGTGGGCGGCGTAAGGCCGCCCACGTAAGCGCCGCCGCCGTGCACGGCTAGGTTGCCGCTGAATTGACTGGCGTTGATGGTGAGTTGATTTTCCAGATAAACGCCGCCGCCATTGGTGGTGGCGGTGTTGCTGATGAAGCGGCTGCCGTTGACGACGACCGGGCTGTTGGCTGTGCCGAAGGCAGAATACAATCCGCCGCCTGCATAGGCGCTGTTGCTGATGACTTCGACGTTGGTCAATGTGATGGGGATGTTGCCCGCGATGTAAATGCCGCCGCCATACAGGCCCGCGTGATTGTTGCGGAAGCGCAGATTTTCCAGAACGGGCACTGCGCTGTCCCAGATCAACAAGCCGCCGCCGCAATCCTGCGGGCGATTATTGATCGCGTCGCAGCCGCCGCCCGTGTCAATGTCGCCGTTCTCAAAGGTGAGGCCGGTAATGATCACGCTGTTGCTGATGATCGGGCCTTGCAGTTCCAACACCGGCGCGCCTGCCGCCGCCGCACGCACCAGGGTGGTGTCGCGGCCCGCGCCGATGAGGCTGACGGCCTTGTTTTCAATAATGAGATTTTCAGTATAAATACCGGCGGCCACCACGACCGTGCCCTCGCCGCCGATGGGGACGGTGCCGATGCACCCGCCGATTGAAGTTTGATCGGCGGGGACGTGGCAGATGGCGCGCGGCGCGCGGACTTCACGCGGCCCGATCGGTTGGGCGACGACGATCGAGACCGCGCCCAGACCGGCCATAGCGATAGCCAACGCGATGATCACACGGTAAATTCGAACCGGGGAGAAGATTGCGGACATCAGGCACCTCGTGTCAGAATGTGCCTCCGCCTGGCTGGAAATAGTTTACCGTGATCGCTTAATCGCTTCGTCCCCCAAAGGAGGGAAATTGCCGGACTTCAACCGGCTTATCCTGTGCGCATTTCAGGGCTTGGCCCTGCTCACGCCGCCGGGGACGGCGGCGTGAGCGTGTGCCGAGCGACAATGGACAAGCCCGGTCGATCCGTAAAAACATGTTGACAGTAGATATTATTCACCTTATAATTCCGGTATAGTTTGTTATAAATAACAAAAAGTATCCCACTTCGACTGCGTGAGTCTAACACCCTTCATCAGGTGTCACGCTTGGCCGCTTGACGATCGATGGCTTGAGTTTGATCAGCCGCCTCGAAACCAAAAAGGATCAGTGGCGATGCGCCAAAGGGTGTTGACGATACTCGCAATATTATCGGGCTTGGTGCTTTACCTGACGGTGTTCACCTGCGCTCCGGCCACCGCGCAGTCAGTGTCGAGTCCCGGATCAGCTCAGGATTGGCCGGAAAACACGCCGACGCCGACCCCGCTGGTGTTAGGCGCGCCCGTCAACCCCGATAGCCTGCTGACGTTCATCGGCGTTCTGGCGTTGGTGATCGTGTTTGGCGGCGGCGCGCTGGTGATCAGAGTCACCGACACGGAGTGGCAGAAAGATCGCTAAGTACAACCCGGAAAATCCTGCGGACCCCGTCATTCCCGCGACGCCTTACCCGCCGCTGTGCGGCGGAGGCGCGCTTGGCGACGCGGGAATCCAGCAACGTAGGGCGTGTTTCCATACACGCCGCCAGTGGCGGCTAAGAAAGCCGCCCT
>JAGOBP010000554.1 GCA_017999195.1 Thermoflexales bacterium | reverse complement strand
AAGATGGCCGCATCAAAGTTGGGACTCAGGGCGCGCAAGCGCGTCACAACCTCCAGCGTGGCGCGCACACTCTCATCGGATTCGCCGGGAAAACCAACGATAAAATTCAAAATCGCCCCCAGCCCCTGGCGGGCGATTTTCTCCGCGCTGACAAAGACCTGCTCCAGCGTGATGTCTTTGCGCAAGCGGGCCAGCATCTCGGGCGAACCGGACTCCACGCCGATCATCACGCGCTTCAAGCCTGCGCGTTTGCACTTGATCAACAGGGCCTCATCCAGTCGCTCGCCTTGATCGGCGCGCATCGTCGCCGTCCACGGCACGGTCAGTCGCGCGGCGATGAATGCCTCGGCAATTTCCTCCACCCGCGAACGACTGGTAAAGAACGTCTCATCTTGAAAAGCAATTTCATCAAAGCCATACGCCTGTTGATGGGCACTCAACTCATGCGCCATGCGTTCCGGCGCAAGCCCCTGCCAGCCGCGCTTGAACACCGTGGGATCGGCGCAAAACGTGCAGCGAAACCGGCAGCCTTGCGACGACACGTAATCAAATTGACATTTGCCTTTGGCCGCAAAATAACGCGGCACATCGATCAACGTGTAATCATGCGGCGGCAGATCATTCACCGCGCGCAACACACGCGGCAATTCAACGCGCACTTCGCCGCTCGATCGATGCGCCGCGCCGTTCACGCCGTCCAACGATTGTCCAAGCGCCAAGCGCTCCACGACCTCAGCGAAGGTCTCTTCGCCCTGACCGATAACGACCGCGTCCACACTTGATTCGCCTAAGCATTGCTCGGGAAACAACGACGGATGCCAGCCGCCCCACACGATAGGTAATGCCGGTCGCGCCTGTTTAATCGCGCGCGAGACGTGCAGCGCATCACGAATGGGCGCACCGGTCAGCACCGTTACGCCCAGACACACCGTGGCGTCATCGACGTGCGCCAGAATCTTCGCAACGGGATCACTTTCCAAACGCCCATCGATGATGATCACTTCATAGCGTGATCGATCCAGCGCCGAGCCGATCGCGATCAAAGCCAAAGGCATTGTCCAGAAGACCGCGCGTGGATTGTAGAGGATGACTTTGCGCTTCAACGCGCCTCCGAGGGTGCACCCATCCGATCGGATGTCGCGGCGCGATCGAGGCGGTTCAATCGCCATCGATTGATCTGCCACAGCCACCAATGATAAGGAATCGAAGCGAATTTGCGCAGGTTGAAGCCGCGCTGAAGCGCCTGCCGCGCTTGGCGCATTCGAAACTCCGCATGCACCACACGATGCAGCACGCGATAAAACTCCTGCGGAAATGGGCCGCGATACAGCATCGCCAGATCATCGCTGTCCGTCCAGTTTTGTTTTGCGCCTAACTGCGCCTTCACGCGCTCATAGAACTTCGTGCCCGGCAGCGGATACGACACCGAGATGCCGATGTCGTCGGGCAGCGTCTCACGCACCAATTTCAATGTCGCTTCGACATCCGCGCGCGTTTCGCCGGGATAACCAAATTGCAAAAAGAACGCCACTTTGATCCCGGCTTCGCCCAGCAATTGACGCGCCTCGTAAATTTGCGTAACGGTCGTGCCTTTGTCCATCGCGTCGAGAATTTTCTGCGAGCCGGATTCCGCGCCCATCCACACGATCTGACAGCCCGCTTGTTTCAGACCCGCTACCACCGACGGTTTGATCAAGTCCGCGCGCGACAAACACTTGAACGGCAGGGCCGCCTGCTGCTCTTTCACCAACAGGCCGAACTTCTCGATCCAGCCCGGTTTTAGGCCAAAAATATCATCGGCAAACCAGATGTGATCGGGCCGATACGTGTCCTTCAGCCACTTCATTTCAGCGGCCACATTCTGCGGCGAACGCACGTTGTAACGCTGACCCCAGATCGGTTTGGCGCACCAGTTGCAGTGATAGGGACAGCCGCGCGTGGTGACCATGTTCATGGAAAAGTAACCGTGCCGCTCGCGCCAGATCGCGCGATATTTCTCGACGTCGATCAAGTCCCACGCTGGGAAAGGCAGCTCATCGAGGCGCGTGAGGTCGGGGCGGCGTGGTCCGTGTTGCGTGGTCCGTGAGGCCAAGCCGAGGATGCCCGCAAGCGCATCCTTCGACTGCGCTTCACTCCGCTCAGGATGCTTGGCTAAGCAGTCCAGCAATTCGCCCAGCGTCGCTTCACCCTCGCCCAACAGCACAAAGTCTGCGCCGCGGGCAAAGTACAGATCGGCGTGATCGGTGGCGTCGGCGCCGCACAAAATCACCGTGCAGTTATGGGCCTTCGCCAGATCGATCATGGTGAAAGCGGCCTCGCGCATCCGAAGCAAACACATCTTGCTGAGATAATTAAAGTTATCTTCAAACAACACCGCAAATCTCGGGCGTGCTCGATCGAGCGCGGCGGCCCACTCGGCTTCGCTCTCCGCCAGCATCGCATCGAACAGTGCCACATCGTAGCCGCGCGCCCGCAGATACGAGGCGGCATACATCGTGCCCAGCGGCGGATAGGGCTGGCTTGCGGCGAAGAGTTTGGGATCGAAGCGCAGATAGTAGGATTGGCCGAAGAGAATGTCTGACATAGGTGTTGGAATGAGTCAATGACGAGTGATGAGTGACGAGTGAAAAGGCACGCCCTCACTCGTCACTCATCACTCATCACGTTTCATATTGCGCCAGCCGCTCCGCATACAGCCGCATCACCGGCCCGCCGTAATCGTCGAAGTGGCCCTTGACGTGATCGTGATCGAGAATGGCGTCGCCGTCGGGGCGGCCCAGTTTGGGCTGAAATTTGCGCAGTTTGCGCCGCATCTCCCACGCTTCCAGCCGGTCGCCGACTGCGCCGGACAACAGCCACTCGCCAAGCCGCTTGAACGCACGCGCCAGCCAACCTGCTCGCACTTCGGGTTCGCGGCGATACGCGCCCAGCGCATTCGGCAGATGCGTTTTCGTCCAGGCATTCGCGTTCAGCAAGCGCATGTAGACTTCGCCGCCATACAGCGGCACCATCTGCATGAACTCATGCGCCACAAACAGCGATTGATGTTCCAGCGCCAGCGCATTTTCGGAAATCAGATAGTTGGGACACAACGTGTCGCCGAACAACTTGCCCACCCGCACCAACGCAATACTGAACGCGCGGGTCAGCCACACGCGTTCGGGCGCGGTGACCAGCATCACGTCGATGTCGTCGCCCGCCGCCCAGTTGTCCATCGCCAGCCCGCCCGTAACGCCGACCAAGCGCACCAAGGGCAGCGCACCCACCCC
>JAGOBP010000553.1 GCA_017999195.1 Thermoflexales bacterium | reverse complement strand
CTACAGCCAGGCCCATCGACATGAGGCCCAGGCCAAACGTCCGCACGAACACAACGACGAGCGCGGCGCTGAGGCCCGCCGCGGTGCCTGTGCCGAAGGCCACCAACGCCACCCCGATGTCCGAGAGAACCGCGTAACCCATCAAGCGGCCAAAGTCGCGCTGCGCCAGCGCCAGCAAGCCGCCCGCCACAGCCGTTAAAATCCCCGCAATTTGCAGCACATTCAACAAAGCCGGATTGTCATGCAGGATTTTGATCTCGTGGAACATGTCCAGCATCAAGAACCAGACCGCCACATTGATAATGCCCAACACAAAGGCGCTTGACAACGGCGGCGCTTCGCTGGCGATACCGGGCAGCCACGCATGAAAAGGTACCACACCTAGCCAGACCGCAAAACCAAACAAGATCAACACGCTGGCTGTTTGCGCCAGATTCACGGCGTCCGGGCTTTGCGTGAATTGATCCAGCACCCACGAAGCGGTCAGGAACGCGGGCAGGGCGATGATCATCAGCGACATGAAGCGCACCGTGCCGCGCGCCACGCCCGGTTGCCCGCCTTGCAACGGAAAGATCGCCAACATACAAGCGATCGTCAGAAAGATGACCGAGTAATGGAAGGGATCGAACGGGCGACCCACAACGACGGCGACTTCGACGGGGCGGCCGCCCAGGGTCATGACGACGGCCGTCAGCGACAACAACGCGACCGGATAATACGTCCAGTTGGGCGACGTTCGCCACACGCCCATAAATGTCGCGGCTGTGCAGATGAACAAATAGGCAATGGCATATCGATCGCCCGTGGTCAACAGCAGTTCACGCCCCAACAGCGTGAAGGGACTGTTCAAATCGTTGGTTAGGGCCAGCGCTGCGCCAACTAACGGCAAGCCCGCCGCGATCAACGCACTCAACGTCGTCGAGCGGCGCAGCCCGGAAGTCAACACGGCCGCCAGCAGCGGCAGCGCGATCAACGGCATCACACTGTTGATCATAGTTGCGCCTCGCGCGGCGGATGCGTGGCCCAGGCAGTGGTCAAGTACGCAATCGCCAGCCCGATGATCAAGTTGGTCAGTCCCAACAAGCCGACGATGGTGAGTGTGGGTTCGACCGAGGTGTAGAACATCTCGAAACCGGCCAACAAACTGAGCAAACCCACGCCCACCTTCAAGGGATTTTCATTGAGCAGGATATTCAACAAGCCCAACAGCAACAAGCCAAACGTCCCGATCGTGATGTCGCGCGAGAGGATCACGTCGTTGGTTACCGACAGGGGATTGCGCAGCGCCAGACTGACAGCCAGCACAGCCGTCAGCAATGCGGCCATCAAACGCAAGGGAAAACCGGGGCTAATCAACCACCCGATGATTGAGCGGCGCACCGCCGGTTTCGCGGCGGGCCGCTCGGTTTCGGCCGGATCATTTGGGTGATCGGCCTCCGCCTCATCATGTTGATCAATTTGTCCCCAGCGAACACGCCGCGCCGTAATAAACAGCACCGGGCAGATCATCACGCCCACCAGCGCTTTGACGGCGGCCAATTCCAGCGGCACCACGCGCGTCAACATCAGGCCGACGAGCAAATATTGCACGCCCAGCGCCAGAATCAACAGCCGCCAGTTGACCAGCATCACCAGCAGCGCAGCGGCCACAATCAAGCCGATGAGCACCGCCAGGCCGGGAATGGAAGACAGGGTCTTTAGAACGTCCATACTTTCACTTTAACGCGCCGCTGGTCAAGACCACGCCGACGATCACAATCACAATTACCCAGATCAAACCGCCTTCGCCTTCGATCACACTGGCCAGGCCGCGCAGCAAGGCCGTCGAGCGCTGCACCACAAAGCCAAAGGAGACACTCAACCAGTCCAGACGGATGAGTCGCAGCCAGATGGGGGTTTCGCTATCGGTAACATTTGGCTCGTTAGACGTCGCCGGTGCCATCACGCGCAGGTCGCGCCACGCGATCGCCACGCCCACACCGATCGGCAGCAGCCACGCCAGTGCCGTCAGTGGCTCCAGATTGCTGAGCAAATTGCTCAGTGACGATGTGCCGGGGAGCAGCGTCGAGTTGAATGCGAGCAAGATCAAAGGTACGGCCGCAATGATGATGGACAGGCCACAGGCGACTTGCCGCAACAACCCGATCGGTTGATCGTCGCCTGTCGGCGTGAACACGATGCGGATGACGGCGGCGATCAGCAGCGCTTCGCTCAAGACGCCGCCCGCCAGCAGGCCCCAATCGCCGGAGCGAATGAGATTGCTGATCATGGCCTGGCGCGCGACAAAGCCCAGCGTTCCCGGTATGCCCATGATGGCCAGACCGGCAATCAATCCACCGATTGACCACCATGGCGCGCGGCGGTTAAAACTCCGCGCGATGAACAGACTGACGGTTACGAATAGCCAATTCAACGCGACCGCCGTCAACGTGCCCGGTGTCGTCAGCGCGCCCAGATTAAGCACGGCCAGCCCGCTAAGGCCCAGAGTGACGTAGGGCAAGCCTGCTCGTGAGCGGCTGTTTTGCCAGGCCAGCACTGCGCCAACCACAGCACTGATCAAAGCCAGTAGCGGCACAATCGATGTTTCGGGCAAATTGTGCGTGATGGCCAATCGCGCCCACAAGGCTAAGCCCGCTAGCGTAGGGACGGTGTAGAGCAACGCCGAGCGATTGGTTTCCCGGCTCAGATCGACGGGCAGCCATTGATGCAGCGGATACAGGCCCATTCGCAGCGCACCGGCCGCGGCCAGCCACATGCGCGGTCCGTCCTGCAAATTGACCAGATGCCAGTACAAACTATCGTGCCCGTTTTCGATCAGGAGCGTGGCAATCCACACGCACATGGTCGAGGTTGTATTGAGAATGATGGCGACGGCTGCCCGTCGACCGACCTGCGGCCCGCTGCGGACCAGCAAGGCCACGACGAACATCAAGTCCAGCATGCCCCAGGCCATGGTCAAGGTCAGCAAATTGCTGGCGTAGACGCCTGCGACAGCGGCGGCGATCATCAGCAACGACAGCGCGCGCGGGGCCGGGCGGCTTTGACCCGGAAAGGCCAGCCAGGCCAGGGCCGTCGCCAGACCGGCGATGAGCAGACTCACGCCCATGATCCAGGCCGTTTGATCGACGCGAAAACTAATCGGGGCCGTGAAGACCGACACGGGCTGCCACCCGGACACGATCTGGGTGACGGGCGTATCGCCGCGCACCAGCAGACCGGTCAATAGCGCCAGTGCGGCCGCTACGACCATCACCAAGTTGGGACGTCGTAATCG
>JAGOBP010000064.1 GCA_017999195.1 Thermoflexales bacterium | reverse complement strand
TGCGTACACCATTCGCGCCAGGGACTCGGCCAATCTGGGTTCAGCGAACTATGGGACGGTCTATTGCCCGCCCTACACGCCGTAACGGTGCAGCATGGCACTTAACCCAAGAACTCTGTGGGGCCGCCTCGGCCTAATCGGGCTGACGTTGGCCGCCGTGGCACTCGCCAGCGCGCTGGTCGTGCGCGCCGCCGGACTGATCGGTCCGCTGATCGCCGAGGAGGCAAATGGCAATCGGCGCGAGGTTGAAGCGGCGGCGGAGATCGATCAACCCACGATCTCGTTCATCGACAGCCCGTCGGCCACGTGCTATCAACCGGTCAGCAGTCGCAACGATTGCTATATCTCGTGGAGTTACCTGTATGTAACGGCGGGTGCGTCGCAATACATCATCTCGATGACTGTGAATATCGACAACCGGTTGCGCGCCGTTCACTCGGGTTTTTTCCAGACGTCGATGTACATACCGAGTGATCTGTACGGGCGCGGCTTTAAGGTGGCCTGCGGGCCGCGCGGCTCAAACGGGCTGGGGAAATCATACGCCTACACGCTGCGCGCACGCGAGACAGGCGGCCTAAGCGCGGCCAACTACGGCAGCGTCCAGTGTCCGGGGGTGCATCTGGTGTACGCGCCGATCGTGCGGCGGTGAGGTTCTTGCCCAGGATATGGGCCACCCGTTCGACGTGTTGCGGCCGTTTGTCCGGCAGCCCGATGGGCACACGGACTCGATCGGGCGGCGTTGCGGACGTCTGAATGCGCCTGCGTCGCCTAGCTGGAGATCAAAGCGACCCGATTGGACTACAATCGGGTCGCTGATTTATTGCGCAATCTGCACCGTCAAGATGGGCGGACTGGAGGTTTGCGTCAGTCCGGCGCGCGGCTCTTTGGTGATGATCATCTTGTCGTAGCCGCCTTCCGGGCGCTTCCACACCCACAGGCCCGCGCCGCGATCATCCACGCGGAAGGCCGTGCCCGCCACCTGACCGTCAGTATCCGCCCACCAACATTGATAGACCTCGTCGCCCTTCAACAAGGGCAAACCATCGACGGCCATCGCCACCCGATCGGATGCGGCGTACAACACGGCCGCCGCCTGCGTTTGAGTCTCAAATTGCACGGGCACCGGCTGCATCACGCCATCGAGGACAAATTGGCGCAGGGCCGCCTGCTGTTGCGTCAACCGGTCGAGCCGCGCCTGTTGCTGCGTCAACTGCGCCTGAGTGGTGTAGCCCCACACACCAAAAGCGATGGCCAACACAGCCGCCGCCGTCGCAAACATCGTCAGCGGGCGCAAGAACCAACGGCGTGGCTGCTTGACGGGCACTGGCCGTGGGCGAATCTGCTCCATGAGGCGCGACTTGACCCTGGGCGACGGCGCGCTCGCCTCGGGCGCGGCCAGACCCATCAGGCCCACCACTGGCCGCAACGAATCCGCCTCAGTCTGGCACTTGGCGCAGACGTGCAGATGCTCCCGAACGGCCAGCACCTCATCGGCGTCCAGCACGTCCAGCAACATCGCCGGGATTAAGTCGAGCGTCGCGTTACAGTCCAACACAGTTCCGATACCTCATCGACTATCTATACGCAGCAATCGGGTTGTTAGATTGATATATTCAGCTGACCGTTTCGTAACACTCAGGTGTTCAGGTCGGCCCCGATGCGCTGCAATTCGTCGCGCATCTTCAGCATCCCCAGCCGCATGCGGGTCTTGACGGTGCCCAGTGGCGTATTGGTCTTGTCGGCGATTTCCTGCTGCGTCAGCCCACCAAAATAGGCCAATTCCAGCGCCTCGCGCTGGGCGTCGGGCAGTTGCGCCAGCACACCGCGCACCACCTCGCGCCGCTGGCGCACATCCACCACGTCCTCCAGCGGATCCGGCCCGCTGGTCCTGATGGCCTCGTCCAATTCCACCGACGAGCCTTCTGGCCGCACGTTGAGGCGGCGCAGTTCGTCGATGGCGCGATGCCGCGCCACGCTAGTCAGCCATGCCACAAAGCGGCCGCGCTCTTCGATAAACGAGTCGGCCGCCCGCCACACGCTGACAAAGGCATCCATGACGATTTCTTCGGCCAGGGTGCGCTCGCCCACGACGCGCAGCGCCAGGCTGTAGACCAGCCGGTTATAGCGGTCGTATAACGCACCGAGCGCGGCTTCATCGCGTCGCGCTACCAGCACCACCAAGGCCGAATCGTCCAGTTTCGTATAGTCCACGGCGCGAATTGTAACACAGGCAAGGAACAATGAACAATGAACCATGATCAATTTTCAATGTACAACGCTGGAATCATAGCCAAGCCTGACCAATTGATCATTGGACATTGCGCAGTGTAAATTGCGTCTGGTACAATCATTTCATGACTGATCAACTCTCCATCGTGATGCTCGTTCCCAACTTGATGTTTGCCACGCGGATTGAAGACGTTGCGCAGAAAAACGGCGCGGCGGTCATCTCGCCAACCGATCGAGCCAGCTATCTCAACGCCCTACTCGATGGCGCACGCTTAGCACTCATCGATGCGAATTCACTCGATCCGGCGTGGCTGGAGTGGGTGTCCGCCGCCAAGGACAATCCCGCCAGTGAGATCGTGCCCATCATTGCGTTCGGTTCGCACACCGATTTGACCTTGCGCGATCGCTGCCTGAATGCGGGCGTCGATCGCTACATGGCGCGGTCCAACTTCGTGGAAGGTCTGCCGGAAATCATCGCGGCGGCGGTGCGCGAAACCACCGACGATCCGTGTAGCGAACCCTTGCCAGAAGGGGTCATTCGCGGCCTGGAGGAATTCAATGCCGGGCAATACTTCGAGCAACACGAAACGCTGGAACTGGTCTGGCGCGCAGAGATGCGGCCCATTCGTGAGCTGTATCGCGGTGTCCTGCAAATCGGCGTGGGTTGTTTGCAAATCGAACGGGGCAACGCCGTGGGCGCGCTCAAGATGATCGATCGCGCCGTGCGCTGGCTGCAACCCTTTCGCCCCGCCTGCCAGACCATCGACGTCGATCGCCTCTTAGCCGACACCGCCCGCCTTCGCAACGAGATCGAGCGCGCGGGGTTAGATCAGCCTGAGCGCGTCAATCGCACCTTATTTCCAAAGGTGAACCTGGTGAAATGAACCACAGATGTTTTGGTAACGAAGGTGAAAGTTGCAGTTGGACATATGGGGGATGAAGTGCTCCAGGGCGTAATACAGGAAATCTACATCGCACTTCTCGACGAAGGCTCTCCAGTGTGGAGACCTGTTCAGGCAATTCTGCTCGAAGATGGTATCTATCGGATTACCTCCGAAAATGCGCACCCCGACGACGAACTATGGGAGTTTGTTACAGGCGATGCTGTTCGTTGCATAAGAAAAGTATTTAGTGATGGAGCAACGCGTCAAGTAGCAATTGAGAAGGTGTCAAACCTTTCAAAGTAGGGCGAGTTTCCATACTCGCCGTTTCTGGCGGATACGGAAATCCGCCCTACCACGAGTCAACAAGTTACCAGTTACCAGTCAACCAATTACCATCTCCACGGAGCACACCTTGAACTTCACCAACAAAATCGTCGTCATTACCGGATCAGGGCGGGGCATCGGACGAGCCATCGCCCTTCACTTTGCCCGCCTGGGCGCGGATGTCGTCGTCAACTTCTTCCGGAATCGTCAGCCCGCCGAGGACACCGCGCGAGAGATCGAAGCGCTGGGCCGCCGCGCGCTCGTCGTCAAAGCCGATGTGGGCGAAGCCGAGGGCATCGAGAAGTTGATCGATGAAACGGTGGCCGGTTTCGGCGGCCTTGATTATCTGATCTGCAACGCCGCGTCTGGTTACAATCGCCCCGTGATGCAGCAGAAGATCAAAGGCTGGGACTGGACGTTGAACATCAACGCGCGATCGGTTTTGTTCCTCTCGCAGCAGGCCGCGCCCATTATGCAAGCGCGCGGCGGCGGGGCGATCGTCAGCATCAGCAGTTTAGGCTCGATCCGCGTGTTGCCGGAATATGTGGTGGTGGGTGCCAGCAAGGCCGCGCTGGAAGCAGTGACGCGTTATCTGGCGGTAGAACTCGCGCCAATGGGTGTGGTGGTGAATGCGGTCAGTGGCGGCGTGGTCGAGACCGATGCGCTGAAGCACTTCCGCACGACACAAGACAGCAACGTCCTCGTCAGCGCGGCCGATCGGACCCCGGCGGGCCGCATCGTGGAGCCGCAAGATGTGGCTAATGTTGTGGCGTTTCTCTGCTCGCCGGAAGCCTCAATGATTCGCGGTCAAACCATCGTGGTGGATGGCGGCTATACTTTGCTGATCTAATGACCCATTCAAAATGAGCAAATGACAAAAGAAAAGCGGAGCACTGGTTGACAGTGACTCCGCTTTTCTCATTGATCATTGTTCATTGCACATTGATCATTTGATCAAGGCGTTTTCCGGCAACTTGCTCAAGTCGCTTTCGGAGAATTCCAGTTCGCCGATGAGGTGCAGAACATCCACTTCGCCGTCATAGCGATAGCGACGGCGAATCCAGCCGCGCCCCGCATAGGGACGATAGATGATCTCAAACACAATCTCCAGCCGCGACATGGTCTCACTGACCGTTTGCAACCAGGCGGGTTTGAAGTCGCGCACGACGGGCGTCAGTTTCACATCGCGGCGGGCGCGCAGTTGATCAATCGTATCGATGACATCGGCTTCGGCAGCGGGCATGGTCTTCACCTCAAGCGAATTTGCGTTAGGCCAATAGTTTAGCCGAGAGCGTCAAACTCTGCAAGCCCGGCGCGAGCAACGCCGAGACGGGGCAGCCTTCTTTGGTCTGCGCGGCGATGGTTTGGAATTGCTCGTCCTCGATGCCGGGGATTTGCGCCTCGGTGTCCAGATGAATGCTGATGACACGGAAACCGGCGTCGGTGCGCGTCATCGTCAGTATGGCCGTGGTGTGAATGGCGGCCGGGGTAAAGTTGGCGCGGCCCAGGCTGGCCGACAGCGCCATGCTAAAGCACGCGGCTTCTGCCGCCGCGATCAACTCTTCGGGATTCGCACCCGGTGCATCTTCAAAGCGGGCTGAAAACGTGATCGGCGTGTTTTGCAAAGCGCGGCTCGTCGTTGTGGCCGTGCCGGACCCGCTCTTCAAATCGCCTTGCCACGTCGCGTTCGCTGTTCGTACAATATCTGCCATGATACTCAATTCTCCCTTGTGAAATTAGGCTACTTAAAAAGTATAACACGCTTTGGTGATGAGTGACGTGTAGGTAATCGGCCATCCCAGCGATTAAAATCGCGCCTCAAGGGCGTTCCGCCGACCGTCGGCCTGCGCCGACGCAGCCCCGTCCACGCAGGTGGACGTTCAGCCACAGGCTCTACAGGCGCGACTTCGAGTCGCTGGCAATGTAGCAGCTGCATTATCAGGCGCTCTCGGCCAATCGATTGTCGGCGTGTTCGATCGTGATCGCCGCTGATTGCGGCGTCCGCGGCTGACCCTGATTCAACGTGATGAGCACCACCGCGCCGATGATGATGGCCGCTGCGATCAGGGTGCGCACACTCAATGCCTCACCGGCGAACAGCCAGCCCAGAAACACCGCCACGACCGGATTGACAAAGGCATACGTCGCGACTTTGGCGGGTGTCGTAACCTTCAGCAACCACACATATGCCGTGAAGCCCAGCAACGATCCGAAGATCACCAGATAGCCCAGCGAAGCAATGGACAACAGGGTCACGTGGTCCAATCGGATTTGCGCGCCCTGCCCCAACAACAAGCCCGCGATCATCATCAGGCCGCCGCCCATCAACATCTCCATCGCGGTCGCGAGCAAGGCGTTCGACGGCATGGCGGCTCGTCGGGAGTACAACGAGCCGATCGACCACGAGAGGGCCGCCCCGATCAGAATCATCGTGCCGACGGGGTTGATCGCATCGGCCGATGATCCCGGCGCGGCGATCAAGCCGATACCGATCACGCCCAGGCCAACGCCCAGCGCCACACCGGCGGTGGGCCGCACCCGATCGCCCCACTTCCAATTGAGGAGCACCATCCACAATGGCACGGTGGCGATGACCAATGCGGCCAGGCTCGACGGCACGAATTGCTCGGCCACCATCACGCCGCCGTTGCCGCCAAACAACAGCAAGCCGCCCGCGATGAACGTCGCGCGCCACTGCACGCGCGTGGGTGCGGGCACGCCGCGCAGCCGCAGCACGGCATACAACAGCCCGCCCGCGATCAAGAAACGCACGCCGCCCATCAAATACGGCGGAATCGTTTCGATGGCGAAGCGAATCGCCAGATAGGTCGAACCCCAGATCAAGTACACCGCCGCAAAGGCGATAACGATGCGCCACCGCAAGGGCAGCGCGGCAAAGTTGAACTTACTCATGACCAAGCCTCTTTAATCGATCTCCGCCTGAAATAGGCGCTCCCGCTGGCGTTCAGCGGGAGCGATTCATTTTGAACTGAGCGTTATCTCAACCGTGAGAACCCAATCTTACCATCAAGGTTACGCCGCGATCTTTGTCGTAACAGCTGTGTTTTGAGCCGCCCACGCCCGCACACTAGCGATGTGATCGCGATAGTGACCAAAGGTGTCGCCCTCGATCAGATCGAAGATGATCCAATCGACTCCGGCTGGACGCGTGAACTCCGGTGAATACAAATCTTCGTCGCGCAATCTTTGCACAACGTCAAGGCAGCGCAGAAACGCGGCCTGCGATTCGTGAACGATCTCGGCCAATGGGCGGGCGTGATAGTGTTGATAGATCAGCGCGTTCTCTTGATCCACGTCCAGGCCCTGGTACGGCGAGGTGGGCAACGGCTCACCCCGCTCAAGCGCGCCCGTCACGTCGGCGGTCCAATTTTCGAAGTAGGTGATATGCGCGACGATGTCCTTGATCGACCAGTGGCCCTCCACACCGGGCTGCTCCCAGCGCGCCTCGCCCACTTCGGACAGCAGGGCCTCCCAGTCCGATCGGGCCGCGCGCATGGCCGCTATCAGTTGTTGCACCGTCATCTGTTCTGGCATGTTGAGGCTCCTTGAGCAATCAGCGTTTTGCATCGGGCGGCTGTGCTCTATCGAGATGTGCCGCACATTATAAAGCATCCAGCATCTGGGCGTGGAGACAAATAATAAGACTTCCGGCGACAGTGTGTCGCCGGAAGTTTTGTTTTGCGCGGTGGTGACACAGACGTGAACCGCCGGGAGATGAATCACTCATCGGCGGCGGCATAGGCGCGAAGTTGGAAGAATGTGCCCCACCCATTCCACGCCCCATCAGGCGGCTCCGAAAATTTCACATAGCGCGCCGTGCACAGCTCGATCGCCAGATCCAGATCGACGTGATTGGACACGTGTGGAGTAGAATAGTGATGCACTTGCTGCGAAACAGTCGTCCAAGTCTCGTTATCGATGGACACATCCACTTTGACCGTCAGCGAATTCTGAAAGCCCCCATCCCAATCAAGGCTATAGCCGACAGCAGCGAGCTGATAAATACGGCCAAGATCGACCACGGCGTAGGTGCCAGCACCGCCATTGGTGTTGTGCCCCCAACGGCCGCCAGCGGGACGCCGGGTCGGGGTGCTGTAATCGATAGCATCGTTGGCGTTGCCCCAACCCTCATAGGTGATGCCGCCCGCGTGGGCGATGATGGGCCGATCGGCCGCGACATCTTGGCCCCAGGTTGTTGGCAACGCTACTGCCGGGGTTGCCGCCACTTTAGGCGTTGAGGCACACGCGCTGAGCGCAAACAACAGCGCGACGATCAGCAGTAATGGTCCCGGTTTCATCATCACCCCCTCAAGCTAGATCGCGGCCAAGCCAGCGCGTCACTAATAAGACGCGGCGTGAATCGAAAGGTTCCTGGCCAGCGGCAGCGATCTGGCTTGTGGCGCGATCACATCAGGGAAAAACGAAGCGCGTGTCCGGCTGGGTTAGCCCGGACACGCGCTTCATGAGGGGGTTGCGATTGAGATTAGAACGCCGTGCCGCTGGGGGCGGTGGTGCTCGGGGTGCTCGGCGTGGTGGTGCTCGGAGCGAGGCCACCGCGTCCGCCATGGCCACCCCGGCCCATGCCGCCATCCAGACCCTTACCTATGCCGATGCCACCCTCAACGCCCGGCCCCCAGTAACCCTTGTCCAGCCCGCTGATCAGCCAGTCGGCCTTGGCCTGGGTGATGGTGCCCGCCGTCACCGCCGCCGCAATCGCGGTCTTGGCTTCAGCCTTCTCAGCCGCGAGAACGGCCGCTTGCACCGTGGCGATGTCCACCTTCTGCGCGGTGGCGATGTCGGCCAGGGTCTTGCCGCCCCACAACTGCGCTTGCAGATCGGTCGAGGTCAGGCCCAGCGCTTTCGCGGCCGCGTCCAGCGCCGCCTGGCTGTGCAATTCGCGTCCGCCGGGGTCGCGCTGCCCATCGGGCGCGACTTGCGTAGTCGGAGCCGTCGGGGCCGCCGGGGTTGGGGTGGTGCTGCTCTGCGCCATCGCCGCCGAACTGATGCCCAAAGCCGCCACAATCGCCACTAACGTTGACAAACCGATAACCTTCTTAAACTTGAACATTCTAAGCCTCCAATTTTGTAGTATAGCTTGTTCGGCTATCTGGTTATAGGATAACTTTCTCGTGTGCAGGTTCTATCGAGAAAAGATAAAGGCGTGATGAGTGAGGAGTGAAAAGTGACGAGTGATGAGTGACGAGTGAAAAAGAAAATCGCCAGCCCCAACTTCGGACTGGCGATCTGTATTTAGTGACTTCATTGAAAACACTGCTCAATGCGCCTTCCCCCAGCGCAAGTTTTCCGCAGAAACGCCGCCGAGGACGGCGGCTAGAGCCCACACACCCATATTTCACACCCGAAGTTATCGTCCGGCAAACACAGCAGCATCTACTAACCCACCGACTATACTCAATATCGAAAACCAGATTTCGCAAGGAGTGTAGCCATCAATCGCGCATCTCGCCTGCGCCGATCTGGTATTTTCGAGATAGCACACCCGATTCTCACGACGAAAGATCTGAGAAAGTTTTTTTGCAAATCAATTTGGATCGAAAAAACCTTGTCGAATCCCCTCAAACCCGATATACTACCGTCAAGAAAACACCGGCCAGACTGTAATCTCATTTTGGCGAATGAGAGTCTGGCGCGGCGTGGTCTTTGCAGGGTTGGCACCCTGCGTTTGGCGCAGTGATTGTAAACGGTTGTCCACAAAAAAGCAATCCCAGCACACGGCGAGCGGTTGCTGCATTTCGCCGCCCGTCCATGCTGGACAGTCATCACGCCAATTCAGTTTTGCGCCAGTAGACCACGCTCGCGCCAGACCTTTCAACAAGGTTATGGCGCGTTTTGTATTATGCTCAAGGTCCAGCCACTACGAAGCAAATGGGAAAGGAGTTACTATGAAAATCAAGGCGACTTTCAAGCAATTATCCCGAAGATTGTTGAAATTCATCAAACGCGAGTTGCCGGCAATTTTCGTATGCATGTCGATCCTCGCTGGAGCGTTACTTATGGCCGTAGTTGCCAGAGAACTGACTGGCGTAAGGACAACAGCATGGTTCTTGCTGGCGGTCTCGGTAGCATTTCTTCGCCTGCCAAAAGCGTTTAACAAAGACAGGAACTCAAAGGAACCGTATTTGATTCGCTTTGCCTATGGCTTTCGCGAAGGCTTCGTTCCCATGTCTTCAGCAGTACAAAATCTTCAGGTACTATTCGACAAAATACAAGCCCTCAAGCAGAAAATGAGTGACTCAAAATAGCGGAGTGAAAGGTAATCGCCAGTCCCAACTTCGGACTGGCGATTGTGTTCTTCAGATAACGCTGGTTACGCATTACTCGTTACGCATTACACGTTTCACTCGTCACTTTATCTCGTCAGCGGCTTATACTTGATCCGATGCGGCTGATCGGCCTCTAGGCCCAGGCGCTTGTGCTTATACGCCTCGTAGTCCGAGAAATTCCCATCGAACCACGTCACCTGACTGTCGCCCTCAAACGCCAGGATGTGCGTCGCCACGCGATCGAGGAACCAGCGATCGTGGCTGACAACGACGGCGCAGCCCGCGAATTCTTCCAGCGCTTCTTCCATCGCCCGCAGCGTGTTCACGTCGAGGTCGTTGGTGGGTTCGTCCAGCAAAATCACGTTCGCGCCTTCTTTCAGCATCTTCGCCAGATGCACGCGATTGCGTTCGCCGCCGGACAGCGCGCCCACTTTCTTGGACTGATCCGTGCCGAGGAAGTTGAAACTCGCTACGTAAGCGCGTGAGTTCATCTTGCGCGAGCCCAACGTGATCGTGTCCTCGCCGCCGGAGATTTCGCGCCACACGTCGTTGTCGGGATTCAGCGTATCGCGCGATTGATCGACGTAGCCCAACTGCACCGTCTCGCCGATCTTAAACGTGCCGCTATCGGGCACCTCGGTCTTCATGATCATCTTCAACAGCGTGGTCTTGCCTGCGCCGTTCGGCCCGATGACGCCGACGATACCGCCGGGCGGCAGCGCAAAATCGAGGTTCTCAAACAGCACGTGATCGCCATAGGCTTTGCTCACGCCGCGCGCCTCAATGACCACTTCGCCTAAGCGCTGGCCGTTCGGGATCATGATTTCCAATTCGTCGCGATACTTATCGTGTTCCTGGCTCAGCAGTTTTTCATAGGCATTGACGCGCGCCTTGCCTTTGGCCTGTCGCGCCTTCTGCGACATGTGAATCCATTCCAGTTCGCGATCCAGCGTCTTCTGCCGCTTGGAATCGGCCTTCTCTTCCAACGCCAGCCGCTCGCGTTTCTGCTCCAGCCACGATGAGTAATTGCCCTTCCACGGGATGCCGTAGCCGCGATCGAGTTCCAGAATCCAGCCCGCAACGTTGTCCAGAAAATACCGATCGTGCGTCACGGCGATCACGGTGCCCGCATATTGCTGCAAATGTTTCTCCAGCCACTGCACCGATTCGGCATCGAGGTGATTAGTGGGTTCATCGAGCAGCAGAATGTCCGGCTCAGTCAACAGTAAGCGGCACAAGGCCACCCGACGGCGTTCGCCGCCCGACAGCACCGCAATCGGCGTCTCACCGGGCGGGCAGCGCAGCGCATCCATTGCCAGATCGAGGCGGCTGTCCAGCGTCCACGCATCGTGCTTGTCCAAGTATTCTTGCAGACGCCCCTGCTCTTCCACCAATTGATCGAAGTCCGCGTCGGGTTCGGCGAACTTATTGCTGATCTCATCGAACGCCTTCATCGCGTCCACGATCGGCTGCACGGCTTCCTCGACGACTTCCTTCACCGTCTTGGTGTTATCCAACTGCGGCTCTTGTTCCAGCAGGCCGCGCGTATAGCCCTTGGTCAGCATCGTCTCGCCGAGGTATTCCTGATCGACGCCAGCCATGATCTTGAGCAGCGTACTCTTGCCTGCGCCGTTCAGGCCCAGCACGCCGATCTTGGCGCCGTAGTAAAAGCCCAGCGAAATATCGCGCAGCACCTGCTTGCTGGGCGGATGAATCTTGCCGACACGCACCATCGAATAGATAACTTGATCAGCCATAAAGAACGTCTCCACAAATCAGTGCGTATTGCGTGATGCGTGGTGCGTGGAAAAAGTATCACGCACCACGCATCACGCACCACGTTACTTGGGTAAATGACTTAGAACCTCAACACCGGTTTCGGTTACAACGATCATATCCTCAATGCGCACCCCGCCCCAGCCCGGGATGTAGATGCCCGGCTCAGCGGTGATCAGCGCCCCGAGGGGTAAGCGCTCGTCTTCGGCCAGATACGACGCGCGCGGGCCTTCGTGCGTGGCGAGGCCGACGCCGTGACCCAAACTGTGGCCGAACTGCTCGCCATAGCCCGCCGCCGCGATGATGTCTCGCGCAAAGGCATCCGCTTCTTTGCCGGTGATGTTCGCCTTGATGTTATTGATGGCGTTCAGCTGCGCCTTCAGCACGATGTCGTACACTTCGCGGAACTTCGCGTCGGGCTGCCCCAGCACGATTGTGCGCGTGAGGTCCGATCGATACCCGTCGAGTTCCGCGCCCCAATCGATGGTGATCGGCTCGCCCTCTTGAACGGGTCGCTGTCCGGCGTGGTAGTGCGGCAGCGCCGCATTCGGCCCCGAAGCCACGATCGTGTCGAAGGCTAACCCCGTCGCGCCGTGCGTGCGCATATGCACTTCCAACTCCCACGCGATCTGCGCCTCGGTCATCCCCGGCTCGAT
>JAGOBP010000063.1 GCA_017999195.1 Thermoflexales bacterium | reverse complement strand
CTGATCTGGTCCGAACAGATGATGCCCATTATGCCGGTGTGCAAAGTCCGATCGGCCGACGAAGCGATCGATCTGGCTGTGCAAGCCGAGCATGGTTTCCGGCATACGGCCGTGATGCACTCTAAGAATCTGGATAATCTCAGCCGCATGGCCCGTGAGATTAATTGCAGCATCTTCGTCAAGAACGGACCGTGCCTGGCTGGGCTGGGCCAGGGCGGCGAAGGCTATTGTTCATTTACAATCGCCAGCCCCACGGGCGAAGGCATTACGTCGCCGCGCAGTTTCAGTCGGATTCGCCGCTGCACGCTGGTTGATTCGTTTCGGATTGTGTAATATGATACTCATACTAATGGGTCCCCCCTCGATAAGGAGCCTGCCATGAGTCAAGTCGGATCGCGCCGCCTCACTGCCGACATTTTTTGCGACTCGCACCGCATCTCTACCCAGATGGCGTTGCGTGGCCGTGTATTGTCGGATGTGCTGGCCGACACCAGTACGTCGTATCTGGAACTGGATATTGCCTATGTGTCCCGCATCGATCATCCCGGCGAAATCCTGGCCGATTATGCCTTGTCGATCGTCCGCAAAGACCGGCTGACGTTTGTCGTGGTCGCCACCGGCCTGGAAATGGCGCTGAAGCAAAGCGCCACGGCGTACACCTATCGCCGCCAATGGCCGGTGTATATCACTGTGCCGGGCTTCGAAATTACGGGCCAGATTGAAGCGCCCGCCAATGTTGATCTGAAACAGTTGATGGCCGTAGGGGTCGATCGGTTTGTGCCGGTCTTCAATGGCACGGCCACCCTGTCCATGAATCAGTCGATCCAATTCAGTGGCGAGCTGATCCTCATCAACAAGACCGCCATCGAAGTCTTCTGCATCGGCGATAAAGCGTCTCAATGAACCAGGCGCAATTTTCAATGATCAACGCGACTGCCGGCCCATAGCCGAATGAGTGTTGTTCATCGATCATTGCTCATTGACAATTGTGCATTAGGAGCGGCCCATGGCCACCATTCTAGTCATCGACGACGATCTTGATTTGCAGCAAATGCTGCGCTTGATGTTGCAGCGCGGCGGCCACAAGGTCATTACCACCGGCGACGGGCCGGACGGTCTGGCCAAAGCCAAAGCCATCAAGCCGGACATGTCCATTGTCGATGTGATGATGCCGGGCATGAATGGCTATCAGGTCGTGCGCAAGATGCGCGAAGACGCCGACCTGAACAAGATGGCGATTCTGATCTTAACCGCGCGCGCGCAACCGGTGGATCGCGAAGCGGCCATCTCGGCGCAAGCCGACGATTACATGCCCAAGCCGTTTGCGCCCAATGAGCTGCTGGCCAAAGTCAACGAATTATTGCTTAACCGCAGCGCTTCGCAAGGCCCGGCCAAACGCACCGTCACGCTGTTGTCGCTGCGCGGCGGCGTCGGCGTCACGTCGATTGCGGTCAATCTGGCGCTGGCCTCGCAAGCCAAGAATCTGTCCACATGCCTGGTCGATTTGAAATCCGGTCCGGGGCATGTGGCGCTGCAACTGCGCCTCAACGTCAAGAGCACCTGGATCGATTGGTGCAACAGCGGCGAATCCACCGCCGAGAGTGTGCTGCGCACCCTGCTGCCGCACGAATCCGGCCTGGCAGTGTTGCCCGCCCCGATCGTGCCCATGAACTTCCCTACGCCCGAACGCGTCTCCACATTATTGGGCGTGCTCCACGAAAAGTTCGCGCGCGTGGTCATCGATGCGCCCAGCCTGTGGACGGGCGTCACAGCCGCATCGGTCATTGCCTCGGACGCCATCTGGATCGTCATTTCGCCGGAAGTCGGCTCACTGCAATCCACGGTTGGACTGTTGCGCGCCATGAAAACGGCCAAAGTGCCTGACGAACGCATTGAACTGATTGCCAACCAGATTATGCCCAAGCCCGGCCTCGCCTTGCCCGCCATCGAGAAAGCGCTGGGGCACGGCTTCATCGGCAGACTGCCGTATGATGAAGGCCAAAGCAATGCCATCGGCGCGGGCACACCGCTGATGATCGGTCAGGGCGATTCGGCCCTGGCAACTGCCATCAAAGCCCTGGCCTGATGAAACGGACTTCTCGCACGCGATCAACCTCGGCGGGTTCAACGGCTCTTGCGGCTGTTGAACCCGCATTGGCGTTGATCGAGTTTGACAGCATCGCGGCAGGCATCCAGGCCGGTGACGCGATGGTGAAGAAAGCGCCCATCGCCCGCGTTGTGGCGGGCACGGTGCAACCCGGCCATTACCTCGTCCTGATCAGCGGCGAAGTGGCCGACGTTGACGAATCGCTCAAGGCCGGGCGCGAAGTGGGCGGCGCGCACATTGTCGATACGGTTTTTCTGCCGCATGTCCATCCAGCCGTGGTCAACGCCATCGCCGGGGGGCGCGATGTTCGAGCGGGGGCAGCATTGGGCGTGATTGAAACCGCCACCGTTCCGGCGGCCATCCGATCGGCGGATGCGGGCGTCAAAGGCGCGCAAGTGGCCTTGTTGGAAATCCGCCTGGCCGACGGTCTGCACGGTAAAGGGCTGACGTTCTTCACCGGCGAAGTGGCTGATGTCGAAGCTGCCATCGAGATCGGTTTGGGCGCGATTGAGCCACACACGGTCATCAATCAGGTGGTCATCGCGCAACTGCATCCCGAGATGAATGCAAACGTGCAGCAACGTACGCGCTTTGGATCAAACCTCGGCGCGAACTGGCCGTTGGCCCACGACGAATGACCGCGTTGTTCATTCATTGCTCATTGTTCATTACCTATGCAACTGGCTAAAGTGATTGGCACATTAGTCGCTTCACAGAAATACACCGGACTGGAAGGTGTGAAGTTTCTGGTCGTCCAGCCGTTGAGTAAAACGCAAGAGCCGGAAGGCGAGCCGGTGATTGCGGCCGATGGCACAGCACAGGCCGGGCCGGACATGCTGGTCTTCATTGTCGCCTCGCGCGAGGCCGCGTTAGCCATGCCGGTGAAATTTGTGCCGGTCGATCATGCCATCGTGGGCATCGTGGATGAAGTGGACGCTTAGCCATGTATATTGGTCGCGTGTTTGGCAACGTCGTTGCCACCATCAAACATCCCACCTTCGATCGACACAAATTGCTGTTGGTCGAACGCCTCATGCCGGATGGCACCCCCACACCCAAATACGACATCTGCGTCGATACGGTGCAAGCCGGTGTGGGTGATACAGTCCTCGTTCTGGACGAAGGCAACTCGGCGCGGCAGGTGCTCAATCAAGCCCCCAATGGCACAGTACGGGCCGTAATTGTCGGCGTGATCGATCGGATTGATGTAGAATAACCCCGGTTGCATGACCTTCGCAAATCACAGTCACTGGTCTAGATAGTGTCCCCATCCACATCGTCCGTCCATTCGTCATCGTCCAATTTTCAGACCGAACGCTTGCTGCGCGATGAGATCGTCCGCGTGGGCAAGTTGTTGTACGATCGCAATCTCATCGTCGGCACAGACGGCAACATTTCGGCGCGGCTGGATGCGAGGCGCGTGTTGTGCACGCCCAGCGGCCTGTGCAAAGGGCTGATGACGGCCGACCAATTGATCGTGGTCGACTTGGACGGCAATCGGGTGGGCCTGCCCAACGCCGCAAATCGCCACTTGAAGCCAACCTCAGAAATGCGTATGCACCTGGAAGCCTATCGCCGCCGCCCCGAAGTGATGGGCATCGTGCACGCGCATCCGCCCAGCGTCATTGCGGCCAGCATCGCGGGGCTGGACATGGCGCGCTGTCTCATTCCTGAAGTTATCGTAACTTTGGGCGTCATTCCCACCACGCAATACGCCACACCGTCCAGCGAAGAAAACGTTCACGCCATTCGTGAATTCATCGCCGGACACGACGCGATTATTTTGCAGCGCCACGGCACGCTGGTCGTGGGCAACAGTCTCACCGATGCGTATTTGAAAACCGAGACGGTCGATCAGATGGCGCGCGTCACGCTGATGCTGGCTGTGTTGGGCAAAGGCAACGCCCTGCCCGCCGATCAAGTGGGCAAGTTGATGGAACAACGCCAGGCGCTGGGATTGGGCCGCGCGGATGATCAACGCGATTTCTGCGCACATTGCGGCGTGTGTCAAACAACCGATCGAGCCGGTGCGGCGTCACAGGCCGATCAACTGAGCGCCATCACCGCGCGCGTCCTGCGCGAGTTGGGCCGCTAAATCTACCGGGTATCAAGGAGTTTCATGATTCGTTGGATAACGACCATTGCGGTCTTGATCAGCGCTGCGCTCATTGCGCCGCTGACCAATGTCGCCGCCAGTTTAACCACCGTGGATGACAAGGCCACACTGGAATTTCCAGAACGCCTGACCTTCAGCGTCAGTTTGAAGCACGAGACCGCCATCGAGCGCGTCGTGCTGGAATACGGCGTCAATCAATTGACGTGCGGTTCGGTGGTGGCCAAAGCCTTTCCCGATGTCACCCCGGCCAAGGCCGTGGACGCCGCATGGACCTGGGAAATGAAGCAGACCGGCTCGGTGCCGCCCGGCTCAACCATCTGGTGGCGCTGGCGGATCACCGATGCGCAGGGCCTGGACACCGTGACCAATCAAAAGTCAATCGTGTGGCTGGACGATCAGCACGACTGGCAAACCATCAGCGGCGGCGACATCAACCTGCACTGGTATGACGCCGATCGATCCTTTGGCGAAGAACTGCACACGTCCGCCGTGGTCTCGCTGGAAGATTTAGCCAAGGCCACCGGTTTGCGCACCGACAGCCCGATCGATCTGTACATCTACGCGGATACCGCCGACATGCGCGACTCGATTTTATATGAGCCGGGCTGGACGGGCGGGCTGGCCTACTCCGATCACAACATCGTGCTGATCGGCATTGCGCCCGCCGACATCGACTGGGGCAAGCGCACACAGGCGCACGAACTAACACACGTGCTCGTCGGTCAACTCACGTTCAGTTGCCTCAGCGACATTCCCACCTGGCTGCAAGAAGGCCTGGCCGTCTATGGCGAAGGCGGACCGGAAGCGGCCTCGCAGCAGCAACTCGATCAAGCGATCAAAGCCGACGACCTGCTCTCCGTCCGGTCGCTCAGCGGCAACTTCTCGGAAGACCCGGCCAAGGCCGATCTGTCGTACAGTCAATCCTATAGCTTAGTCAATTTCCTGATCGAAGAGTACGGCCAAGATAAAATGACCGCGCTATTGAAAGCGCTGCGAGACGGCAACACGGTCGATGACGCGCTGAAGTCCGTTTACAACTTCGACGTTGACGGCTACGAGGATGCGTGGCGGGCCTTTGTGAAAGCACCCGCGCGCCGCAACGTCGATGCATCACCCACGCCGACCGCCGCGCCGACGCAAGTGCCCACCTACGCGCCGATCTCGATCGCACAGGCGGGACCGACGACCGCCCCCACGCGTGAACGGCCCACCCCCACCCCGATCACGGTGGCGGCAGCAACGGCCGATCAAGCGCCAACCGCGCCACCCGAAAGCAGCCCACCTAACCTTACGATTTTCATCGTTGGCGGAATCATCGCGGTGATCTTCATCATCGGCCTGGTGCTAATCGTCATCAACCGCCGACAGGGGACACTCCGATGAAACGCGCCCTAACGATGCTCTTCATCACCTTGATCGTCGCCGCGTGCCAATCGGGTACGCCGACGCCCGTTCCGACAACTGCCCCTGAGCCAACGAGTGCCGTTGCGAAGACCACGCCCCAACCGAGTACGAGCGTGACCTCGGCGCCGGAAAAAATCTATCCGCCGCGCCCGACGGCGACAGCCTACAAAGCCAAGAGTGCCGCCGCGCGCACGTATGCGAATCCCGATTACGGCCTGACGCTGAAGTATCCGACTGGCTGGCAGGCTATTCCGCCTGATCAGGGCAGCGATGTGCTGACGTGGTTTGTCAACAGCGACGGCAGCGTGCAAGTGATGGCGTTGACGGGCACGCAAGCGCCCGATCAGTCGCTGGAAGATTTAGCCGCAGAAATTCGTGATAGTTTAACCAACGGTCTGGGCAGCGTAAAATTGCTGGGCGACGGCGCGTTGACGCTGGACGACGGGCGCGACGCCTGGGGCAGCGTGTTGACGGCCAAACGCGATGACGGCGCGGCCTTGAAGATCAACGTCACAGTCGCGACGTATAACGGCCGGGCCATTGTGCTGGTGGCCTTTGGCGCGCCCGTCGATTACGACGACAATGCCGACGATTTGCAACAACTGATCGGCGCGTTGCAACTGGCCCAGCCGCAATTGTCGGGCATCGACCGTGATCAGGCGTTGGTATTGGCCGGCGGCGAGAGTCGCAATCCGCGCGAATATGATCCGGCCACCACGCACGGCAGCGGCAACAAGTTGATCTTCAGCGGACTAGTCGCGCTCGATCGCGATTTGCAGTTGATTCCCGATCTGGCGAGTTCGTGGGACATCACCGACGGCACCACGTACACCTTCCACATCCGATCGGACGCCCGCTTCCACAACGGCAAGCCGATGACGGCGCAGGATGTGGTGTATTCATGGGAACGCGCCGCTGATCCGAAGACGAATTCCGATACGGTGTTGACTTACCTTAGCGACATCGTCGGCGTCAAAGAAAGATATGAAGGCCAGGCCGATCACATCCGCGGCGTGAAGATCATCGACGCGCAAACGCTGCAAGTCACGATCGATGCGCCGAAGCCTTATTTTCTGCTGAAATTGACGTACCCGGTCGCCTTCGTGGTCGATCGGCAAAACGCTGAATCCGGAGACGAGTGGTGGCGCTCGCCCAACGGCACCGGGCCGTATCGGCTGGCACGCTGGGAAAGTTTCAAGTCGATCTTGTACGAACGCAACGATGACTACTATCTTGAGCCGTCCAAGATTGCCAACATCATGGTGCAGTTGTTTACGGGCGTGGGTCTGCGCCTGTATGAAAATGGCGAGATCGATGTGACGGGCGTCGGCCTGAGCGATGTGCCGCGCTTTGAAGACCCTAAAGAGCCGCTGCACGATCAACTGCTCAGCGGCGTCAGCCTGTGCACAGGCATGATCATCTTCGATGTGACGAAGCCACCCTTCGACGATCTTAAAGTGCGGCAGGCATTCTCGCTGGCCTTCGACCGGGAGAAATACATCGACGTGGTGTTGAGCGGTATCGGCTTGCCCGCAGTTGGGCCGTTTCCGCCCGGCCTGCCGGGTTACGATACGACGCTGGCAGGCTTGACGTACGATCCAGTCCGCGCGCGACAATTGCTTAGCGAGTCTAAATATGCGGGCAATCTGCCGCCCATCATTTACACGGACGGCGGCAGCGGCAGCGACATCGGCGGCGATGTGGCCGCTTTGGCGCAGATGTGGCAGCAAAACTTGGGCATCACCATCACGGTGGAAAATCTGGAAGGCGACAAATACAGCGATCTGATCCACGCGGGACAACACGGCCAGATCTTCAGTGGCGGCTGGTGCGCGGACTATCCCGATCCCGAGAACTTTGCCGATGCGCTCTTCCACACCGGCGCGCAGCAAAATCAAAGCAACTACAGCAATCCCGAGTTGGACAAGATTTTGGAAGATGCCCGCGTGGAGCAAGACACCACCAAGCGCATTCAACTGTATCAGCAAGCCCAACGCCTTATCGTGGCCGATGCGCCGGTGCTGTTTACCACACATGGCCTGTCGTATGTGCTGGTGAAGCCGTATCTGCAAGGCTATGTGCTGACCCCCATCGACATCGCTTTGGAGCGGTATTTGTCGATCGATCCGAGCAAGATGAAGTAGCCCGGCAGACTTTGCGCGGGCGGATTCTCCGTCCGCGCAAAGTTCTTGAAACGCTTGACCAATCGCTTTAACGCTGGTAAAATTTGGCCGCTAACCGCCCCCGTCGTCTAGTGGACCAGGACGCGGCCCTTTCAAGGCCAAAACGCGGATTCGAATTCCGCCGGGGGCACTCTGCAACGGGAACCGTTTATCGCGTTCCCGTTTTGTTTTTGTGGAAGTAGACAAGTAGATGAGGAAACAAGGTTCTTCGACTTGTCTACTGGTTTCCTTGTCTACTTGTCTGGAGAAAACCATGTCTGGGAAATACTTCGAAGACCTGGAAGTGGGCCAACGCTTTCAACATCCACGCGGGCGCACCATCACCGAGATGGACAACGTGCTCTTCTCCTCGTTGACGATGAACACGCAGCCGCTGCACGTCGATGAAGAATTTGCCCAGGGCACGACGTTCGGTCAGCGCATCGTCAATGGCATCTTCACGCTGGGCCTGGTGGTCGGCCTTAGCGTGCCCGATCTGACTGAGGGCACGATCGTGGCCAACCTCGGTTACGATAAGATCGTGCATCCCCACCCAGTCTTTCATGGCGATACGATCCGCGTTGAAACCGAAGTATTGGCGAAACGCGACTCTGCCTCCAAACCCGATCGAGGCATCGTGCGACTCCGGCAAGTGGGCCGCAAGCAAACGGGCGACATCGTGGTGGAGTTGGAACGCACGGTGATGTTTCTGAAACGTGGTGCGTGACGTGTGTCTATACACGCACCACGCAGCACGAAACACGAGGTGACCATGCACATCAGACGTTGTCTGCTCTTCATGCCTGGCGATGATCTCAAGAAGATTCAAAAGGGCATCAGCCTGGGCGTCGATGCGATCGTGATGGATCTGGAAGACGGCGTGGCGTTGAGTCGCAAAGAGGCTGCCCGCGCCACGATTGCGACGGCATTGAGCGATCTCGACTTTGGCCGATCCGAAAAAATCGTGCGCCTCAACCCGATTGGCTCCGGCCTTGAATTCGATGATCTATCAGCCATTCTTGCTTTGCAACCCGACAGCCTGATGCTGCCCAAAGTCGAACGCGCCGATCAGGTGCAGTGGCTTGATCACGCGCTGGCTGGCACGAAAATTCGAATACTCGCCATCATCGAGACCGCGTGCGGTGTGGTCAATCTCAAAGAGATTGCGCAGGCGAGTGATCGTCTGGAGGCGTTGATCTTCGGCGCAGAAGATTTGGCGGGCGACATCGGCGCGACGCGGACGCCAGCGGGCTGGGAAGTCTTCTACGCGCGCAGTGCTGTCGTCACGCACGCCGCGGCCTGTGGTTTGCAGGCCATCGATACATTATGCGTGGACTTCAATGACGAAGCGGCCCTGATCGAAGACTGTCGCTTCGGCGTCCAACTGGGCTTCAGCGGCAAACTCGCCATTCATCCCAAACAAGTGGCCGTGATTCAAGATGCCTTCACACCCAGCGTTGAAACGATCGCGGCGGCGCAACGGTTGATCGACGCACACTCCCAGCATCAGGCTAGCGGCGTCGGCGCGTTTGCGTATGAAGGCAAGATGATCGACCGCCCCGCCATCCGCGCCGCAGAACAAGTGTTGGCGAAAGCGCGAGCAGCAGGCAAAATCTAAACGTGATGCGTGGTACGTGGTGCGTGAACTGAGACACGTACCACGTACCACGCATCACGCTGGTTCAAGAGGTTCTAAGTGACTTTTTCCCACCGTTTTGAAGATGCACTCGTTATGGCGCATCAACTTCACGCCAAGCAAAAGCGCAAAGGCACGAGCATTCCATACGTGGGACATTTGCTCGGTGTCAGCAGCATCGTCATCGAACATGGCGGCAGCGAAGACGAAGCCATCGCTGCACTGCTCCATGACGCCATTGAGGATGCGGGCGGCGATCGGATTCGACACGTGATTCACGACCGCTTCGGCGAAAACGTATTGGCTATCGTAGAGGGCTGCACCGACACCGACGAGACGCCCAAGCCGCCGTGGCGCAAGCGCAAAGAAGACTACATCGCGCATGTGCGGCACGCCTCCGCCTCGGTGCGGCTGGTCTCGATGGCCGACAAACTGCACAATGCCCGCTCGATTTTGCAGGACTATCGCACCCACGGTGAGAGTGTGTGGCGCAGGTTTAGCGGTGGAAAAGATGGTTCGTTGTGGTATTACCGTTCATTAGTGGAGGTCTTTCGCGAACATGGAACGTCGCCGCTCTTGGAAGAACTTGATCGAGTGGTGACTACACTTGAATCACTGGCCGCGCCATCAAAGTGATTGTTCATTGTTCAGTTCAATCAACCCTTGTCCTCGATCGACCACCTGGCCCTGACGGACCAGCACCTTCACCACGCGCCCGGCGTGTGGCGCGGCGATTTTGATTTCCATCTTCATCGCTTCCAGGATGAGGAGTGTTTGGCCGCGCTCGACCGCATCGCCTTCGCTGACGAGTAACTTCGCCACCTGCCCCGGCATCGAAGCAGACAGACTATCCTCGCCGTGATGATGGCTGCGCCGCGCGCGCCGCGGATCGGGCTTCTTCAATTCAACCACGTGACCATCGATGGCGACACAGCGCGTCGGGCCGTCATCCACGACCTGTGCGACATGCCGCGCCCCATCGACCGTGAAAGCCACTTCCGATAAACGAGCGCGGTCGAGTTGGACTTCGTACGTGCGATCGCCAATCGTGATGTGGTACAGACCGTCGCGTCGTTCACCCTTAACCGCGACAACTTCGTTGCCGATCTGATATTGAAGGTCCATCGTCACCCACCTGCCCTAAATCGATCAGTCACTTGCCACGGATCGTAACTCGCTGATTCGCTGATTCGCTGACTCGCTGACTCGCTGATTCGCTGACTCGTCATCTCGCTCAATGCCGCCGCGATCAACGCCAAATCGCGTGCCCCATTGGCATTGGGCTGCCACGCGCCCATCTCGCGCTCGATGAAGTCCGTAGTCACTTCGCCGCGCTGAAAAACAGGCTGCGCCAGCACATCGCGCAAGAATGAGATATTCGTCGTGACGCCAAGGATGATCGTGTGGCGCAAAGCCCAATCCATTTTGCCAATCGCATCCGCGCGATCTTCACCAAGCACACTGACTTTGGCGATCATCGGATCGTAGTGAATGGAAATCTCGTCGCCGGTTTCGAGGCCGCTATCGACGCGGATGCCGGGCGCGACGGGGAATTGCGCCAGCAACACTTTGCCCACCGCAGGCAGAAAATTATTGGCGGGGTCTTCGGCATAGATGCGGCATTCGATGGCGTGACCGCGCCGTGAAACAGCCGCTTGCGTGAAGGGCAACGCTTTGCCCTGTGCGACATGCAGTTGAAGGTTGACCAAATCGCAGCCCGTGAGCAATTCCGTGATGGGATGCTCCACCTGAAGGCGCGTGTTCATTTCGAGAAAGTAAAATTCACGCGTCCTAGGATCGACAATGAACTCAATCGTGCCTGCGTTCTGATAGGCCACGGCCTTGGCGGCGGCCACCGCCGCTTGCCCCATGCGCTCGCGCAAATCATCATCCAGCAAGGGTGACGGAGTCTCTTCAATGATCTTTTGATGACGACGCTGCGTAGAACATTCGCGCTCGAATAAGTGGAGGACATTCCCGTGCGCATCGCCAAACACCTGAAATTCAATGTGCCGCGCGCCTTCGATGTATTTTTCGAGGAAGATGGTCGCATCGCCAAAGGCTTTGGCCGCTTCGCGTTGCGCGGCCTCGATCGCGTCGATCAACTGATCGGGTTGGCGCACGATGCGCATGCCTTTACCGCCGCCACCCGCCGCCGCTTTCACGAGAATCGGATAGCCAATTTGATCCGCTTCTCCCCTCGCCCATTGGGAGAGGGGCTGGGGGTGAGGGCGAGGGGTGTAACCGGGCACAATCGGCACACCAGCGGCTTGCATCAACGAGCGGGCGCGCGTCTTGCTGCCCATCGCGCGAATGGCGTCACCCGTCGGGCCGATGAAGATCAAGCCCGCGTCACGCACGGCATCGGCAAAGTCGGCATTTTCCGACAGAAAACCAAAGCCCGGATGAATGGCTTGCGCCCCGACGGATTTGGCCGCGGCGATGATCTTATCGCCGCGCAAGTACGAGTCTTTAGGCGGCGGCGGACCAATCGGAATGGCTTCATCCGCCAGGCGCACGTGCATGGCGTGAGCATCCGCTTCAGAATAGATCGCGACCGTGCGCACATTCATCGCCTGACACGCGCGCATAATCCGCACGGCAATCTCGCCGCGATTGGCGATTAGCACTTTAGTCAGTTCACGCTTCATGGATCTCTCGCTTGCTGTGCGCCGGAACGCGCGCGGATCAATACGGTCAAATACAAGGCCAGGCCGAAGTTCAAGAAACTTGTGCCGCGAATGTCCGGCAC
>JAGOBP010000552.1 GCA_017999195.1 Thermoflexales bacterium | reverse complement strand
CTCTTCCGCCGTGCCGCGCGGCAACAGATACTGCTGATCGATCGCGCCCCAGAACGACAACTTGCCGCCGAACTTCGACTTCAACGCCTCCGGGTCGTGGCCGGGCACATTCGGCTGCACAGGGTTGAAGACTTCCAGCCCAATCTCCGCCAGGTCGTCCAGAATCGGCGCAATTGCCCCGTCACAGTGATACATGATCAGCACATCGGGATTCACCGCCTTGAATTCGCTGAACACTTCCTTGAAGCGCGGCTTAAACAGCGTGCGCCACATCTTGGGCGAGATCATCATGCCGTTCTGCGCGCCGAAGTCGTCGCCGGTCCAGATGCCGTCCACGCCCAACGCCACCAGCTGCTTGCCAATGCCAATGCTGAATTCCTTGCACTTGTCGATCAACGCTTCGATGTACGGCTGGCGCGTAGCCATATCGGTCATGAATTTCTCCATGCCCACCATGTGCCACGCCATCTCAAACATCGTCAGTTCCACATCGCCGATGATGAAATAATCGTTCTTGTACTTTTCGATGTAGTGCTTGGCATCTTCAAAGCGCCCCGCCGCAAACGGATCGGGGAACTGAAAACGCTCGACTTCAGCCACGGACGAGATATTCGCAAACGGACATTCGACCACATCCATATACAGCAGGCCCTGCCGCATCTTCATGCCGAACTCGTTGATGATGCAGCCATCGTCGGTTTGCGGATGCGCGTACCCTGCGGGCAGGCCGCCGCCCACGACGACGCAATCGCTGCCCATCGCCAGCCGCAGTTCATTGCCCGACGTGCGAAACTTCAAATCTTCGTAATAGGAAGTGTTGTAATGCAGCGGAATATCATACTTTGCGCTGAAACCTTCCAGCAGTGGGCGGCACAGATCGAATTGCACGGGAACCCGATCGGGCGTGCCGGTTCGTCGCAAGGCGGTCATCACACGTTCTTTTGAATTCATGAGGCCGATTCCTTTCGCAGAGAATGGGGTTCAAGCGCCGATCGACCCGGCGCGCACAAAGGTGTGTTCCATGTACACCGCGGGCGGCACCGGTTCGCCGCGCAAAATCTTCAACGCCAGCGGGATCAATTTTTCGCCGTACAGTTCGGGCGAGAACGTCGTGGAACCGATGATGCGCGATTGCGAATTATGCAGTTCCTCGCGCACCCGCCGATCGGCCCCCTGCCCGACGATGACCACGTCGCCCTCGCGGTGCAGTTTGCGCGCCGCACTCAACGCGCCGCTGGCCGTGTCGTCGTTGAAGGAAATCACCGCCAGGCGCTGCGCCGCGGGCAGCGACTTCAACGCCGCCAGCATCTGCTCTTCCGCGATTTTGTCGGTGTTGCCGCTGTTCAAAACCAGCCGCTTCTCGCTGGGCACCTCGCCCACGATCGATTGCAGGCCGTCCAACTGGCCGTGGATGCGAGCGGCGGGCAGCGCACCCGCGCGCGGTTCGTCCAAAATGATCAACCGATCAAACTGGCACGCCCAGTGCTGCTCGATCCATTCGCCCAGCGCCACCCCGGCCAAATGCCCGGCCCGATAGTTATCGACCCCGAAATAGGTCGCGCCCACCATCGGAATGTCGACGGCGATCACGGGGATGTTGGCTTGCCGGAAACGATCGATCAGGCGGCTGCCGACTTGTTCATCGATCTGATATTCGATCACCAGATCGAGATTCTGCGCCACAAAGCGATCGGCCACTTGCAAAGCGACTTCGCCGCTCAATTGGTTATCCGCCATCACAAGATCGATGTTACCGGCCGCATGTGCCGCGCGTTCCAAACCGCGCCGCACATCCACGCACATCGGGCTTTGCTCGGTGAGGTTGGCAAAACCGATCCGGTAGTGGCCGTTAGATCGATCGGATGGGGTGTAGGCCGAGACTGAATCTTCGGCGCAAATCGTGAAGGGTACGGCAGTCAATCGGAGTTGATCGATCCAGTCGGTGCCCAGCGCATCATCGACGAAAATGTGCGAAACCTGATCCAGTCGCGCAAAGGGCAATAGATCGACCTTGCCGAATTTGCTGGCATCGATCAGCGCCACCACCGAGCGGGCCGCGTCGATCATCTTGCGCTTCAACTGCGCCTCGTGGATGTCCACCTCGTACAGGCCGGTGTCCAGCGCGATGCCGGTGGCCGACAGGAAAGCCGTTTTGATGTGCAGGTCTTCCAGGACGCGTTCGCTGATCGGGCCGGTGACCGACATGCCGTCTGGCCCCAACACGCCGCCCAGCAAAATTACGGTGTTCGACGGGTTCTGCGCCAGGCTGCGGGCGATTTCGACGCCGTTGGTGATGACGGTCAGGTTGCGTCGGTCGTGCAGGAAACGGGCGAGGTAGTAAACGGTGGTGCTGGCGTCAAACAAAATCGAGTCGCCGTCTTCGACGAGGTCGGCCGCCCAGCGCGCCATGCGCTCTTTGGCGTCGGCCTGCACGCGCGCCCGCGCCGAGAAGGCCGGGCTGCTGCCCTGCGTGGTGTTTTCGATGACGGCCCCGCCCCGGACGCGCTTCAACTGGCCGTCGGCGGCCAGCGCCCGCAAGTCATTGCGCACCGTGCCTTCCGACACGCCCAGCAACTTGGCCACCTCGGGCACGCGGATGCCGGGCTGCTTCTGCATAACGTCCAGAACACGCTGCCGACGCTCGAACGAGGTCAATCTTTCCTCTTTAACCAGACGATATTGCCGAAAATTGACGATTCTTTGTCGAAGTTTGACGAAATCAATATATCATCGTATTGAATTTTGTCAATAGGGAATCTTGATCCAAAAGCAAAGACGTTTATCATAGTCCAAACTGCGGCACGTTACCGTCCGATCGGTCCAGCGGCGACCTCGCGGCCCGGCCTTGCCCAAGGGTAATCTGCGGTATAATCGGCGCATCTTTTCAAAGCGAGATCAGCATGCGACGTTTTCCATCGATGGGCTTTTTCACGGGCTTGACGTTAGGCACGGCGCTGGGTGGTGGGCTGTTGTGGCTAAAGCAAGGCCAGTCCAATCGGGCCGCGTTAGCCGATCGGGTTGAGGCGGTCACGCAGCAGGCTTTGTCGCAACTGGGTGTCCCGGCCGAATCGCGCTACATTGCCGTCAACGGCTTGCAATTGCACACCGTCATCGCCGGGCCGCCCGACGGTAAACTGGTCGTGCTACTGCACGGCTTCCCGGAGAACTGGTACTCCTGGCGCAAGCAGATCAAGCCGCTGGTCGAGGCGGGCTATCGTGTGGTCGTGCCCGATCAGCGCGGTTACAACCTCAGCGACAAACCGGACGGGATCCATCCCTAT
>JAGOBP010000551.1 GCA_017999195.1 Thermoflexales bacterium | reverse complement strand
CGCCATCAGCGAGAAAATTGGCCGACAGATTGCGGCTACGCCGGGCGTGCAAAGCGTGTCGGGCATTGTGTTTAGCGCGGTGACGATGGAGAACATGCCGTTCCTGTTGATTTTTGGCTATGCGCCACACGAGCCGGCCATTCAGCACTTTGCCATTGTTGAAGGGCGCGGCCTGCAAGGCAATCGCGAGATGATCGTGGGCCGCAAGACGCTGGCGGCGCTGAAGGCCAAAGTGGGCGATGTGGTGCGCGTCAGTGAAATCGGCTTCCGCATCGTGGGCGTGTTTGAAACCGGCGTGACATATGAAGAAGGCGCGGCCGTGGTCTCGCTGCGCGACGGGCAGGAGTTGACGGGCAAGCCGCGCCAGGTCTCGATGTATGGCATCAAGGTGAATGATCCGGCCCAGGCCGCAGCACTGGCGAAACAACTGGCAGCCGCGCAGCCGGAAATCATGGTTGCCCTGTCGAGCGAGTTTGCTGAAAGCCTGCCCGACATGCAAACCATGAACGGCATGATGCTGGCGATCACTTTACTGGCGTTGATCGTCGGCGGCATCAGCATGGCGAATACGATGATCATGAGCGTGTACGAACGCACGCGCGAGATCGGCACGCTGCGCGCGGTGGGCTGGCAGCGGCGGCGCGTGCTGTGGATGGTGCTCAAGGAATCGGTGCTGCTGAGTTCGATCGGAACCGTGATCGGGTTTGCAGCGGCCATCGTGATGAGTTGGCTGATGAGCCAAATCCCGTTGTGGGGCGACTATCTGAAGATCGTCGTGTCGCCGAATTTGTTGTTACAAACGGCTCTCATCGCGCTGTTATTGGGCGCGATCGGCGGGCTGTACCCGGCGTGGCGGGCGGCGAACCTCAGCCCGGTGGAAGCGCTGCGCTACGAGTAACGCCGCATCAATCCGAACGAAAGACTGAGACTACAGGCAGGAGCTGGACGATGAATCTCCCCCATAAACCAACCGAAACTTACAACACCGATCGAGTAAGCCGCCCACAGAATCCAAAGAACTGGCCCAAACTATTGATCGGGCTAGGGCTGGCGGCAAGTGTAATTGCTGGCCGCTTGATCGCGCGGCGCAAAAGCGGCAAACCCAATTTTGCGAAGGCCGACACCTGGCGCAAGGCGTTGATCGGAAAGTATGGCACGATCGAGGCCGAGGCGTTGATGGTCAAACTCCAGCAGCGCTACGAGGAACTGTATCGCGCTCGATCGCACTACGATCATCCGGCGTTGCGGAAACATCTGGCGCAGAACATCCTGCCGGGACTAACGCTCTATCAGGTGCTGTTAGCGGAGGGGAACGATCAGGCCGCGGCTCTGGCCGAGGTGGAGCAATTGCTGTATGCCAGCGCCGTCCGATCGGGTTTGCGTCAAACAGTCGCCGCTTTGAAATTCTTGCCCGAACCGTTCACGCTCCTACGACCAGTGGTGCGCGCGGCGATGCGCTTTGGCTTCCCTGCCGCCGGCTGGGAAACCGATTGGCTAGAGGACAGCGATCAACGCATCGCGTTTAACATTCGGCGCTGTTTCTACCTGGATACGCTCACCACTTATGGCGCGCCAGAATTGACGCCCTTGTTTTGCCGGATGGACGACGTGGTGTATGAGGCCCTGCCCGCCTCGATTCGTTGGGAGCGCACCGGCACCCTCGGCCGTGGGAATGACCGGTGCGACTTCTGCTATCGGCATACGGCCTGAAGATAGGCCAGGCCGGAAGCAGCCCAACCGGCGGCAGTCGAAATTGCGGAACAGATTGCGAGGCAGATCATGAAAACAACCCAAACCTTTATCGCGTTGATTCTCATTAGCATACTCGCCGCGTGCAGTTCGGCGCAGCCCACACCGACACCCGTGGCGTCAACCGTGAATGTGCCCGCGGTCGTAACGGCGTCCGGCAAGGTGTTGCCCACACGCTGGGCCAACTTGAGTTTTCAGAGCGGCGGCGCGTTGATCGATCTGACGGTGCAGGCGGGCGATCGGGTCAAGGCGGGCGACGTGATCGCGCGGCTGGACGAGGTCGATGCGCGGCTGGCCGTATCGCAAGCGGAAGCGGCACTGGCGATTGCGCAAGCACAGTTGGCGCAGATCAAGGCGGGCGCGCGCGCCGAAGAAATCGCGGTGGCCGATCAAGCCGTAAAAGCGACCGAGGCGAATGTGCTCAACGCGACGGCGCAATTGGCGCAGCTGCAAGCGGGCACACGTCCGGCGGAACGCGCGGCGGCCGAAGCGGCTGTGGTCAAAGCGGCCTCGGATGTGAAGTTCGCCGAGATCGCCTACAACGGTGTATTGGACGGCAAGGCCACGGCGAAAGAGTACGGCATTCCCGTCGGCGGGCTGGGCGAGGCCGAAGAGAAGATGCGGGCGCAACTGGCCGCCATCCGCGCAGCGCAGGATGTTGCGCAGAAACAACTGGCCCAACTCAAAGCGGGCGCGACTCAAAATGAGTTGACGGCCGCGCGCGCGAACGTCGAAGCCGCGCAAGCCCAACAGGCTTCGGCGCAAGCGCAACTGGCTTTGCTGAAAGCCGGTTCGACTGCCGAAGCCATCGCGGTGGCGGAGGCGCAGGTCAAGCAAGCGCAGGCGGCCGTGGAGATGGCGAAAGCGCAGCGGGCGAAACTCCAAATCGTTGCGCCCTTCGACGGCACGATCGGGACGGTGTACGCCCGATCGGGTGAGTGGCTGTCGCCGGGGCAAGCCAGCGTAACAATCGGCGATTTGACGTCGCTGCGAATCGAGACGACGGACTTGAGCGAAGCCGACATCGCCCGTGTGCGCGAAGGCGCGGCGGCCAGCGTGACGTTTGACGCCCTGCCCGGCCAGACGTTCAAGGGCAAAGTGATGCGCATCGCGCCGATGAGCACACCCGGCGTCAGCGCCGTAAACTATACGGTGATTGTCGAACTGGAGCAACTCGATCCGGCCCTGCGCTGGGGCATGACGGCGTTTGTGGATATTCAGATCGCGCAGTAGTGACAAGATGGCAAGATGAAGGGATGACAAGATGATTGGTTGAATTGGCGATCATCTTGTCATGATTTGGGGTGTACCATGACTGAACCAAAAGTCGTAGTGGAAGCCATCGGCCTGACCAAAGTCTACGGCGATGGCGAAAAAGTGTATGCGCTAAACGACGTGAATTTCCAGGTGCAGGCCGCCGAATTTGTGGCCGTGATGGGGCCGAGCGGCTCCGGCAAATCGACGCTGCTCAACATGATCGGCGCGCTCGATAAACCGTCGGCGGGCCAGGTGATTATCGACGGGCACGACCTCGGATCGCTGCG
>JAGOBP010000550.1 GCA_017999195.1 Thermoflexales bacterium | reverse complement strand
AGGTTATCACGGCCACAATCAGGACAACACTTGGCTATCCTTAGTCGGATCATGTTGTTTCTCCGATACAAGGTGGGGAAACAGATCGTACAGAGCGAGGCCTTATCAGTCAAGTGTTGCCACTACCTCAAAAGTTCGGTGACTTGCGGCGAAGCCACCGGCACATCCACAGGCCACTCATTCCACAAGTGAGCGCGCGTCAGCAGGCGATAGCTGTGCGCCAATTGACGCTGCCGCTCGTTGGGCCGCTCGTCCATCGGATCAAAGGCTTTGCGCTGGGCGTTTTGCATTTCACGCAAAATGGCGTGCGTTAAATAGCAGCGCAGCAAGGCATTGGCCGCGCGGCCATAGGTGGGATCAATCGTCAGCGCGTCGTAGGCGATCTCGGACGCCGCCGACCAGTCCGACTCGTCTTCCAGCACGTCGTTCATGCGATCGATCAGCGCGTCTTGCATCAGGCGCGTGGGCGAGAGCGGTGCGTTCGCTTCATCTTCATCAAAACCGGGCACGCCGCGCAGCGCGCGACGCGAGCGGGCTTGATCGGGCGGCAGACCTTCATCGGGATCTGAGAACAACGCCGCCTCATCGTCCAAATCATCAAACTCTTCATCGAGTTCGAGGTCATCCAGATCGTCGTCATCGTCGGGGTCGTCCAGGGGCGGCTCAGGCGGTGGGGTAAACATGCACGGCTCCTCATCAGCCAGTATCGCGCCGAATTGTACACCTAAGCCGCAAAACAGGTATTTCGTTGACGCGCCTATACCCGCATGCTACAATCGTTTGGACAAGGAGTTTCATGCTGAAAAAACCTGCCATTTATCTGGATCACGCCGCGACCACGCCGGTGGATGTGCGCGTGCTCGAAGCGATGCAGCCGTATTGGACCGAAGTCTTTGGCAATACGTCCTCCAGCCACTCGATTGGCCGCGCCGCCCAACAGGCGCTCGACGCCGCGCGGCAGACGGTGGCCGACGTGTTGCACTGTCAGCCGGGCGAGATCACGTTTACGGGCTGCGGCACGGAAAGCGACAATCTGGCGATTCGCGGCGCGGCCTTTGCCTCGCGACAGGCCAAACGCGGCAATCATTTGATCACGCTGCCGATCGAGCATCATGCCGTCGGCGCGACCTTCGATCAATTGCACGATCTGTATGGCTTCGATGTAACCCTCGTCGATGTCGATGAATACGGCATGGTCGATGTGGATGCGATTGGCCGCGCCATCCGATCGGACACCGCGCTCATCAGCGTGATGTACGCCAACAATGAAGTCGGCACGGTCCAGCCCATCGCGGACATCGGCGCGTTGGCACGATCAAAGGGCATCGCCTTTCACACGGATGCGGTGCAGGCGGGCGGACAATTGACGCTGGATGTCGATCAGCTGAACGTCGATCTCTTGGCGTTATCGGCGCATAAATTTTACGGGCCAAAAGGCGTGGGCGTGTTGTACGTCCGATCGGGCACGCCGTTGATCTCGGCGTTGACGGGCGGCGGACATGAACGCGGGCGGCGGCCGGGCACGGTCAATGTGGCGGAAATTGTGGGCTTAGCCACAGCTTTGAAATTAGCCCGCGAACGGCGCGAAAGCGAAAATGCCTGCGTGTCGGCCCTGCGCGATGAATTAGTCGCAGGCGTCATCGAGCGCATTCCCGACGTGCAATTGACGGGGCATCCCACACGGCGACTGCCCAATAGCGCCTCATTTGCGGTGCGCGGCGTGGAAGGCGAGATGCTGCTGACGGCGCTGGATTTGGCGGGCATTTGCGTCAGCACGGGGTCGGCCTGCACCACGGGCGAAGCCGAGCCGTCGCATGTGCTGACTTCGATGGGCCTGCCGCGCGAGTGGGCGCTGGGCTCGCTGCGCATGACGTTGGGCCATCTGACCATGCCGGAAGATATTGCGACAACGCTGGATATACTGCCGGGCGTGGTAGAGCAACTTCGGGCGCATGCGTGAGAAGTGAAGCGTGGTGCGTGGTGCGTAACGAGTAATTTCTAGTGGCTATTGACATTTCCAACGTCCAACGTCCAACTTCCAATACTCGCGTTGTCGTCGCCATGAGCGGCGGCGTCGATAGTTCCGTCGCGGCGGCGCTGCTGAAGGATCAGGGTTACGATGTGGTGGGCCTGATGCTGAAGTTGTGGAGCGACGGCGACAGCGGTCGCGCCAATCGGTGCTGCACGCCCGCCGATGTGGATGCCGCGCGTTCAATTGCGAATCAACTGGGCATTCCCTTTTATTTGATCAATATCGCGGACACCTTCAAGGCCACCGTGGTGGATTATTTTGTCAGCGAGTATGTGGCGGGTCGCACGCCCAATCCGTGCTTGATGTGCAATCGTCACATTCGCTATGAATTGCTCTTGAACAAAGCGCTCGGTCTGGGCGCGCAGTATTTAGCCACCGGTCATTATGCGCGCGTGCGCGAAGTCGATGGCACGTATCAACTCTTGCGCGGCGTTGATCCCAACAAGGATCAGTCGTATGTACTCAGTGTGCTGGGGCAAAAAGAATTATCGCACGCGCTGTGGCCATTGGGTGAGATGACCAAACCGCAGGTCCGTGAACTGGCGGCCAAGTTCAAACTATCGGTCGCGAAAAAAGTGGAAAGCCAAGATTTGTGCTTTCTGGCCGACGGAGATTATCGGGACTTCGTCACGCGTCACGCGCCCGCCGGATCGATCGAGCCGGGCGACATCCGCACGACGACGGGGCATGTCATCGGCCAACATCAGGGTTTGCCGTTCTACACCATCGGTCAGCGCAAGGGCTTGGGCATCGCTGCGCCGGAGCCGCTATACGTCATCGCGCTGGACGCGGCCGATAACAGCGTGATCGTCGGCGCGAAGCATGAACTGGGCCGCAGCGAGTGCGCCGTGCGCGACATGCACTATGTGAGCAGCCACAGCCCGATCGAGCCGTTTAGAGCCACCGCGAAAATTCGGTACAAGGCGCGTGAAGCGGCAGTCACCGTGTATCCCGATCAAACCATAGCGCGCGCTGCGCGCGTCGAATTTGACGAAGCCCAACGCGACATCACACCCGGACAAGGCCTGGTCTTGTTCGACGGTGAAGTGGTTATTGGGCAAGGGTTTATCGACTGAACGTGCTGCGTGAATTACGCAGTACGCTTTACGGATTACGCCGATGTCACCAACCATTTTGTTCATTGCAATTCTGGCCGTGGCCACCGGCCTCATCTACCACCTGTGGCGCGGCGGCGGCTTCGTGCGGTTGCTCGTGTCGATCGTCGCGGCGGGCATCGGCATGGCGATCGGGCAGGTGCTCAGCC
>JAGOBP010000549.1 GCA_017999195.1 Thermoflexales bacterium | reverse complement strand
TAACATTCGCAAGACCACGCAGCAGATGAAGTTGCCCAGCGAAGCGGCCACCCGTTTCGGGCGCGGCATCCATCCGGCGATGGCGATTCGCGGCAACATTCGATCGGCGAACCTGATTCAACAACTGGGCGGCGGCACCATCGATACGGGCGTCGTGGATAATTACGCGCGTCAACCGGAAAGCGCCACCGTTAAACTGACGATGGCCGAAGTTCAACGTGGCCTAGGCTTCGACGTACCCATCGAAGAAATTACTCGTATCTTGAGCACGCTTGAATTTCACGTAGCACGCACCACGCACCACGAACTTCAAGTGACCGGCCCCGATCATCGCACCGACATCACCGGCCCGCATGACCTGCTTGAAGAGATCGCCCGCATCTATGGCTACGATCGCATTCCGCGCACGGGCATGGACGATGAGATGCCACCGCAGCGCGGCAATCCGCCGTTGGAATTTGAAGAGCACGTGCGCGATTTGCTGGTGGATGCCGGTTTATTCGAAGCCATTACGTATTCGATGACGACGCCGCAACTGGAAGCGAAGTTGTTGCCCGGCGAACGCCCCGATGATCGACCGTACGTCGGCGTGGCAAACCCGATCAGTTCGGAGCGCACACACTTGCGCCATACACTGTTGGCGAGTTTGCTCGATGTGGCGCGCAGTAGCGTGCATCATCATCCGCATCTGGCGCTGTTCGAGTTGAACAAGATTTATCTGGGATCAGAAGAAGGCCCGCTGCCCGATGAGCCGCGCCGATTGACGATTGTTTTATCCGGCCCGCGCGAAAGCGAATCGTGGCTGGGTGGCGATGTGAAGCCGGTGGACTTCTATGATCTCAAGGGCGTGATCGAGACGCTGCTGGCGGGGTTGAACATCAAGGCCGCGAAGTTCGAAGCGGCGCAGCATCCCACATATTATCCGGGCCGCACGGCGCGCTTGATCGTCGGCGACCAAGCGATCGGGTTGTTGGGACAGATTCATCCGCTGGTGCGCGAAGCGTTCGATCTGCCGGATCAGCCTGTTTTAGCGGCTGAACTCGACATCGAAGCGTTGAGCGCGTGTGCGTCCGCCGCGACTCGCACCAACGATGTGCCGCGCTTCCCGGCGGTGACGGAAGACCTGGCGATGATCGTGGATGACAAGGTTCACGCCGACAAAGTGCAGGCCGTCATCGAAAGTGTAGGCGGTTTGCTCAAGAGCGCGCGGCTGTTCGACGTGTTCAAGGGCGAACGTATCGGCGCGGGGAAGAAGAGTCTGGCCTATCGGTTGACGTATCAGGCCGATCGGACGTTGACGGATGTTGAAGTGGTGAAGGTGCGCGAGGACATCATCAAGCGGCTGCGCGAGGAGTTGGGCGCGGTCATTCGCGGCTAATCAAAATCAAACCGCGAAGGGCACGAAGTCCACTAAGGTCGTCTGAGTGTGGCTTCGTGCCCTTCGTGGTTCATCGGGCTCTTGACAGCGGCAGCGTTACCGTGAAGGTGCTGCCTTTCCACAATTGGCTGACCACGTCGATATGGCCGCCGTGTTGTTCCACCACTTGCTTCGCAATTGGCAGCCCCAGCCCCACCCCGCCAAAGACGTGATCGCCGCTGTTCTCCAGGTGATGAAACCGATCAAAGATGTGACTCAGTTCATTGGGCGGAATGCCCACCCCCGGATCGGTGATGGCTAACTTCAGCAATTGCGCCTGCTGTTCGACAGCGATCTGGATGCGGCCGCCGTTGGGGCTGAATTTGACGGCGTTATCAATGAGGGCGCTAATCGCCTGCGTCAAGCCGTCGCGATCACCGGCGATGAAGGGTAAGTCGGACGGCAGTTGGACCTCGAATGTCAAACCGATTTCCGTCGCGCGGGTTCGCGCCGTCTCGACAATGCCAGTGACGATTTCGCCCAGATCAACCGGCAGCAGCACCGGCGGAATCAATTCCAATTCTTGCAAGAACAGAATGTTGTTGATCAGCCGGACCAGCGCGTCGGTGTTGTTGAGGATGACGTCCAGCGCGCCGGGCAAATGATCGTCGCGAATGACGCCGGTGCGGATCAACTGGGCATAGCCGCGAATGGACGTGAGGGGCGTGCGTAGTTCATGCGAGACCACCGTCAGGAATTCGCTTTTGCGGCGCGTGGTCTCTGACAGTTGTTTGTAGGCTTGCGCCAACTCTCGATTTTTGTCGCGTAATTCGCCAATCGCCAGACGGTCGGCCTCGCGGAAGCGCGCCACAACGGACCGCATCACGGCCAGGCTGGCCGGCATGCTCTGCATCAGCAAGTCGCGAAAGGCCTGCTTGTCAATGACCAACAGGTCGGTGTCTTCGATGGCGTGGACGCTGGCCAGGCGCGGCGCATCTTCAATCAGCGCCATTTCGCCGAAGAATTGGCCGGGGCGCAGTGTGTTCAATATCCGCTGCGTGCCCAGTTCGAGGAATTTGCTGATCTGGACGCGGCCAGTCAGGATGATGTAGAACGCGTTGCCGACTTCGCCTTCGGTAATGATGCACTCACCGGGGGCAGCGTGTTGTTCGTGTACGCGGCGCGCCAGGCTGGTAATCAACTCATCGTCTAAGTCGGGGAAGGCGTTGTGCAGGGCGTCCAGCTGGCCGTCGAGTGTCATGCTTGACTCCGAGGCAGATCAAGATGTTGACCGTTTTTGCTTTCGGTCAACATCGTTACCTGATTGTAGCACAGGCGTCAATAGGCAGAGTTGCTAAAGCGTTACAACGGCGTTTACGCGGCGTGTCCGCAGCGGGCACAATGTTTGGCGCCGGGCCGCAGCGCGCGCCCACAGTGGGCGCATTTGGTCACGGTTTGGGTCGCGCCGACGGGCCGTCCGCACTGCGCGCAAAAGACCGCATCGGCGGGCAGGGTGCGCCCGCAATGCGGACACACCACGGACACACTGTTGATCGATCGGGCGGTGGGCGGCGTGGATCGATCGGGCCGACGCATCAGCCGCCAACCAGCCACGCCCGATAAGATCACGGCCAACCCGATCGCGATCAACCCGATCCAGCCGGTGTTGTCAGACGCGGGTGGTGGCACGGGCGGACGCGGGCGCGAACCGCCGGGCGTGACGATGACAATGCGGCGCGGGGTGGGGGTGTTGAAGACCGTTGTCGGCGGCGGCGTGGGCGAAGGTTGATCGGGCGCGGTCGTCACGGTTGGCTCTAGCGTATTGAGCGGTGTGGGCGTGATCGTCACGGGGGCGGGCGGCGACGGCAATAACAGGCGGCCTGCGCCGGTGGCGGCATCCACGCCGGGGTCCAGCAGATCGATCGTGTTGGTGGTGAGGTATT
>JAGOBP010000548.1 GCA_017999195.1 Thermoflexales bacterium | reverse complement strand
GAATCGGGCGCGGACATCGTCGTGCTGCGGCATCCCGAGAGCGTTAAGCGCGTGAAGGCTGCCATCGCCGATCTAATGGTTGCGGCATAACTTACCGATACGTGTTTCGTTTTACACGCACCACGTACTACGCAACACGTCATCAGGAGAAACGAACATGGCCTTAAGTGGAATTCAAATCTACAAGATGCTGCCGCAAACCAACTGCAAGGAATGCGGTTTCCCGACCTGTCTCGCCTTCGCGATGAAACTCGCCGCGAAGCAAGTGGAACTCGCCGCGTGCCCATACGTCAGCGAAGCCAGCAAAGCGCAACTCGCTGAAAGCGCCGCGCCGCCGATGCGCCTCGTCACCCTCAAGTCCGCCGGGCACGAACTGAAGGTCGGCAACGAAGTGGTGTTGTTCCGTCACGAGAAGACTTTCTACAATCGCCCTGGCTTGTTCATCAAGGTGCGTGATGATGAAGACATCGCCGCCAAGGTCACGCCCGCCGATCAATTTGCCGTGTCCTACGTGGGCATGGATTTGACCATCGACGGTTTTGCGATTGAAGCGACGGGCGATGCGGCGAAGTTTGCGGCGGCGGTCAAAGCCGTCCGCGCGATCAGCAAACGCCCGATTGTTTTGATCAGCCCCGACGCGAAGATCATCGCGGCCGGTCTCGATGTGATCAAGGGCGAAAACGCCTTAATTTCAGGCGCAAACGCGACCAACTGGGAAGCGATGGTCGAAGTCGCGAAGGCCAACAAAGCGGCCCTCGTCGTCAGCGCGGACTCGATCGAGGCGTTGGCCGATCTCACCGAGAAGATCAAGGCTAAGGGCGTTGAAGACCTCGTGATCGATCCGGCGGTGAAGAACTTAAGCAAGTTGCTCACGATCAGTACCCAACTGCGCCGTCTCGCGTTGAAGAAGAATGTGCGATCGGTGGGCTATCCGCTCTTTGTCGCGGCGAATGATTCTTTGCTCGCCACGCAAGCCATCGCCAAGTACGCGGGCTTCATCGTGCTGGATGACTTCAAGCCCGAGACGGTTTATCCGTTGTTGGTCTTGCGCCAGAACATCTACACCGATCCGCAGAAGCCCATCCAGGTGCAGCCGGGTCTGTATGAGATCAACAATCCCAAGCCGGAGTCGCCGGTGCTGATCACCACCAACTTTAGCATCACCTACTTCAGCGTGGCGAACGAAGTGGAAAGCAGCGGCTTGCCCGCGTGGCTGCTCGTCACCGATGCGGAAGGCATGAGCGTGCTCACGGCGTGGGCGGCTGGCAAGTTCGATGCGGAGCGCATCGCGAAAGCGATCAAGACGTTCAACGTTGCGGACAAGATCAGCAAGAAGCGTGTAGTGCTGCCCGGTCACGTCGCCGTGTTGTCGGGCGAACTCGAAGCGGAACTGCCCGGCTGGGAAATCCGTGTCGGCCCGCGCGAGGCGGTGGATTTGCCGGCGTTTATGAAGCAAGCGTTGTAATCGTTCGGCGTCATTGCGAGCCGCTTAGCGGCGAAGCAATCTCGTGTTGATAGTGTTGAGATTGCTTCGCGCCTCCGGCGCTCGCAATGACGGAGCAGTAAGGAGGTCAGCCATGTTGACCGATCCCGTATCTAAGTTTGTCGAACCCGTCGATCAGGCCCGTTGCGACGACTGCCCGCCCGAGCGCGTGTGCGCGTGGGACTGTGAACAGGGGCAGGGCGTCCTGGAGATCATGATGGGCGAAGCACTGACCGCTGAGGCGCGTCAACCTCTCAAGGTCGAGCCGGATGTGGTGGTGATCGAGCGGGCGTTGTACGAGATATACACTTAAGGCGTAATGCGTACTACGTAATGGGAAGTGCCTGTTACGCAGTACGCGTTACGCAATACGCATTTTCATGATCGAACACCTCGTTACTTTTAATTTAGATGAAGCCGCGCCGAATGCGCACTCGCCGTTGCATCCCGTGCATGTGCCGACTGGCACACTGCTGACGGAAGCCGCGCATCAGGCCGGCGTCGAGATCACTCAACCGTGTGGCGGGCAGGGACGCTGTGGCCGCTGTACGGTACACGTCACGGGCGGCGATGTTCGTCGTCGGAGCACACTGCGTTTGACGGCAGAAGATGTGGCCGCAGGCTATACCCTGGCGTGCCAGTCCGTCGTCGAAGGCGATGTCAGCGTCACCGTGCCACTGCAAGAAAAGATCGAGCGGCGGTTGACGACCGATCGGGTGGTGGCTGAGGTTCAAGTTCCGGCCGGTTATGATCCGAAGACCGCTCAAACGATGCAACGCGTGGCCTTGACGTTGACGCAGCCTTCGATGGACGATCAGACCGACGACTGGAGCCGCCTGACGACGGCGTTCCGCCAGCAGGCGGGCGTCGAGCAAGTGGCTGTGTCATTGCCCTTGCTGCGCCGCATCGGCCCGGTCTTGCGCGATGGCAACTGGACCATCACCGCTGTTTTTGAGGCCGATCAGCCGTCAGGCGTGCGTTTGATCGATGTGCGGGTTGCTGACACGCCGTTGTATGGCCTCGCCATCGACATCGGCACGACGACCGTGTCGTGCTGGCTGGTCGATCTGGTCAGCGGGCAAGTGGTGGCGCAAGCGGCTGAGTATAACGATCAAATCAAGCGCGGCGAGGATGTGATCTCGCGCATCATCTATGCCAGCAAGAACGGCAGCGGTTTTGAGATGCAGTCGTTGGTGCTGGAGACGATCAACTTCCTCATCAAAAACGTCTGCGATAAAGCCAAAGCCGATCCGAAAGACATCTTCAAAGCGACGATTGCGGGCAACAGCACGATGGTGCATCTGCTGTTGAACATCCCCGCGGCCAGCATCCGCCTTGCGCCGTTTGTCACCGCGATCAATCACGTGCCGTTGTTGACGGCCACCGACCTAGGCTTGAACATCAACCCTGAAGCCACGATCGATTGTCTGCCCGGCGTCGCCAGTTACGTGGGCGCGGACATCACGGCGGGCGTGTTGGCGTCGGGCATGGAAGACAGCGAGCAGTTGACGCTGTTTATGGACGTAGGTACTAACGGCGAGATCGTGTTGGGCAACCGCGATTGGCTGGTGACGTGTGCATGCTCGGCGGGGCCGGCGTTTGAAGGTGCGGGCGTCGTGCACGGCATGCGGGCCACGCGCGGCGCAATCGAAGAAGTGTGGATCAACAGCGAGACGCACGAACCCTCGTATCGCGTGATCGGCAACACCAAGCCGCGCGGCATCTGCGGCAGCGGCCTGATTTCGTTGCTGTCGGAGATGTTCATCACGGGCGTGCTGGACAAGGGTGGCAATCTGAATACGCATCTGATGCCTCACCCCCCAGC
>JAGOBP010000547.1 GCA_017999195.1 Thermoflexales bacterium | reverse complement strand
CACCGCCACCGTGGCCGTATCCTTGCAAACCGCCGTGCTGACGATGCCCACCGAACCGGCCGCCAACGGCGCGGCACTCACGGGCAGCACCACGGCCAACAACAACCCGATAATCACACTACTCAAACCCAGCTTGCGCATATTACCCTCCTGCTGAAGTGTCCCCCGTTAATTTACGCGGTTGCCGCTAAGTCTAGCTGACAACCCCTTCAAACAAATCCTGTTCTTTAAGACGCTGTCCATTCACGCTGGGTTCCACTCGCCGGAAGGATTCATAGCCATTGAGCCGCCGTTGAATGAAGCGCGGAAACCGGCCAAACATCCCCGGCCCGCCGCTGAGCTGGCTGGTATGACACTTCGATGCGGCCTGCTTGATCTCATAATACGGCCACACATCGATGCGGGTCGTTGGCGGATAGTCGTGCGCGACGATCTCGCGCAAATTGATGTCCCCGTTACGGCCAAACTTGGTGGGGTCGCGCCCAAACAACGGCAGCACCCGCACCACAAACTTCAAGAAACCGCGCGGAAACACCGACCAGTACAACTTCTGCGGCTGATACGGTTCGCCCAATTCAGGATACTGCGCCGGATCACCCGCCGCCACAAACGCTTCGTGCGTCCGGTGATGGATGAAGATATGATCGGGATGGCCGTAGCCGCCAAAGGGATCAAACGTCACAATCACTTGCGGCTTGATCTCTCGAATCAACTTGACCAATCGGCCAGTCGCCTCCACGGGATTGGCATTGATGAACGCGCGCGGATCGCGATTGTCCGTCGAGCCGGTCATCCCCGAATCGCGATAGCCTAGATAATGCAGGCCCGCCAGACCCAGCACGTCGGCGGCGTTGCGCAATTCCTGGCCGCGCAGTGCGCCCAGGCGCTGATCGGCGGGCAGATGCTCGTACGGCTTGATCAACTCCGCCTCGACCGTGCCTACTTCGCCGCGCGTGGCGCAGACGTAATGCACCTCTGTGCCCTCACGCGCATACTTCGCAATCGTGCCCCCCGGCCCAAACGACTCATCATCGGGATGCGGAAACGCCAACATCAAACGCTTATTAGCCAACTTGTCCCCTCCAACTTCCCGCGTAGTATCCAACTTCCAACTTCAAAATTGTAACACCCAATTCAATCTTCCACCGACTCGATGACCACATTACCCGGCGACGCCATCACGACGATCTCCTCGTCACGCACCGCGATCGGTTTGGAAAACCAGACCCACGCCAACCCGATCGGGATCAGCACGATCGAGACGATGAACGGCCAATGCGGATCGAGCGTAAACAGCACGCCGGCCAAGGCCGCAGCCCCCGCCCTTGCCAGCGAGAAGATCGTTTCATTTACGCCCAGGGCCAGGCCGCGCACCTCGCGGCTGAGTTGATTGGCGATCTGCGCATTAGACAATTCGCGCACCGGCGCCACACCGCCCAGCAAAAAGAAACCGATCGCCCCCGTCAAACGCACGGCGGGAGTGGTGAGCATGAACATCACCATCGCGCCAAAGACCAGCCCCTGACCCAACAACAAGCCGCGCCGCCGCCGCCCCGCCGCGATGCGGCCCAGCCCGATCGCCAGCAGCATCATGCCGATCGCCTGTGGCGTGCCGCCCCACGTATTGACTTCGCTCAGGCTCCAGCCCTGTTCGCCCAGAAAATTAGCGGGCAGCGTCGCGCCGATCATCAGCGTGAAGCACACAAACGCCATGCGCAGGAAGAACGGTGCGGCCGGTCGCAGGTGAGCCAACTGCCGCCCGATCGAGATCGGCGCGGCCCGATGCGCGGCGTGACTGCGCACTTGCAGCGCCGTCAAAAACGAAATTGCCAAGAAGCCGCTACCGATGATGTACAGCCAGTGAGTGTCGATGACCTGCGCCAGTTGTCCGCCGACAAAGGGCGCCACGATGCCGCCTGCCGCGTAGCCCGCAAATGTCAGCGTGATGGTGTGTTCCAGCGGTGTGTCACCGCTGGCTTCCACAATGTAACTATTGATGGCGGGAATGCAAAACGCGGAGAGGTTATACACCAGGATCGCGGGCACAAACGCCTGCCAGTTAGGAGCCACCCCCATCCACAAACAAGCGATGCCGCCCAACGCCCAACCGACGATCATGACCTTCTTCGGGTCGATGCGATCGGCCAGCCAGCCGCCAGGGATGAACGAGCATGCCGTCAGAAAAGCCGCCAGCGCCAGCACGGCGCCGATCTCGGCTGGCGTCGCGCCTAGCTGTTCCATATAGAGCGGCTGAATGTAGAAGAACAGGCCTTCGCCCGCACCCCACAAAAACAGCGCAAACGTGATGAATTTGTTATCGCGGGACATGGTGGGTGATGAGTGACGAGTAACGATTGAAACGTGGTGTGTGCGATGTCACGCACTACGCACCACGTCACACCTAGCGAGAATAGCGGGCCAAGAATGATCCAATCTGTTCAAACGCCACATCGCGATCATAATCTTCCGTAATGATGTGCCCGCCGCGCCCCAGCAGCACCCGCTCTTTTTGAGCAGAACTCACGCGCGACCAAATATAGTCCGCGCCGTCCAACGCCACCACTTCATCGTGCCGCGCGTGAATCAACATCAGCGGCACGGTGATGCGCGGCAGTTCGCGCTGCACCTGCCGGATCAGCGTGTACATTTGGGCCACGGCGCGCGTGGGGAATTGCGTATAATCCGCGTGTTCGGCCAGCGCGACCGGATCATGCAAATTCGCCAGCCCCTTTACAAAGTAAGGCTTGAACGGCGCGATGAAGCGTGCCAGCGGCACGAGTCGATTGGGCGTGAGGATGGGCGGCGCCAGCGCGATAACGCCATCAACCCGTTGATTCGCCGCTAAATGCAGACTAATCAGGCCGCCCAGCGACAAGCCGATCGCCCATACCTGGCGACAGCGGCCCCGCAATTCATCGATCGCCGCTTCCGCCGAGGCGACCCAATCGCGCTGCGTGGTGCGCGCCAGGTCTGCCGGGCACGTGCCGTGACCCGCCAGCAGCACCCCGCGCACGGTAACATCACGCTCGGCCAGATATTCGCCCAACGGCCGCATCTCTTTGGGTGCAGCCGTAAAGCCGTGCAACAGCACACAGCCAATCGGGCCACGATCAAAGCCGAAGGGCTGCACCTGATCGATCGCTGCGCCGCGCACGGCATACTCAGCCATGCGCTTGCTCCTCGGCGGCATTCAGGTCCAATTGATCTTGATTGCGCTTGGCGCGCTGCAACAGCACGTTGCTGGCCGAATACAACACCGCCGCAATGGGCACTGCAAAAAAGAAGCCCCACACGCCGATCAACTGCGAAC
>JAGOBP010000546.1 GCA_017999195.1 Thermoflexales bacterium | reverse complement strand
ATCCTGTTCGCTGGCCCACCATAGTGCGCGCAGATGTTCCGCCGTATGCACGGCGTGACCACTGAAATTAGCCTTGTTTTCCAGCAGATTGGGCAAGGCCAGATCGTCATTGGGAAACGGGCGCGGCATGGCTGAAAACTCGCGATACAGGCGCAAGCCAAAAGCGTGATACCGCTCGTCATGCGTCAGGGCATACAACCACTCCAGTACATCCGTATAGCACAGGCCATGCGTCAGGCCCGTCAACGCATCGCGCTCGGTGCGCGGCCCCGATCGGAAGTACGCGCGATCGGGCGGATAGTGATCCAGTGTCACATCCACGGCGCGTCGCACCGCTTCAAGATAGGTGACATCACCGCTGAATTCGTAGTAGGCCAACAGCGCCAACAGCGCGCGACTTTGCGCCCACAACTCGCCGTTCTCGCCATCGCCGTGATCGTAACGTGAGGCGCTCGAGTAGATGCCCAGATAACCATCGGGGTCTTGCGTGGCTTTGAGATCAGCCAGCAAATGCCGCACACGCGCGATGTGCGTGGGCGAATCGGCCAGCTGCGCCATCATCACATAGCCCCACAACCAGTTGCCGCGCGTCTCGGCATCCCACCAGGCCACTTGCTGCTCCGATGACTCGATGCGGTGCGCAAACAAGTCGTGCGCGGCGTGATGGGTAAGCTGATCGAGACAACCCGCAAAACCGTGATCGAGATCACGTTGAAGTTGGGCCTTGATCCAGCCGCGCGGTTTGATCGTGCCCAGGGGTAAGCGTTCAAAACTTGCCGACATACGGTCCTCATTAATTCGTGGTTGATCTGAAACTTAAGCCGAGCCGGTGAGCGCCTGCAAATCGGCGCGCACTGCTTCGTACGTGGTCTCAAATGCCAGAACGGCGGCGTCCGGCTCCTGGCCGCGCGTGGCGCAATAAGCCCGGTACAGGTCGGGCCACCAGTTGCGGTGTTGAGTGAGACCCTGGTCGCGCCAGCTAGCCCAACTGCCCAGGATGCGGCTCCAACTTTCATCGCCGTAGCGGATGGCGGCTTGCGCGTTCGGCCATTGCGAGACGTACCATTCGCGCCCGATGCGCGCGTGCAGCACCTCGTCGGCCCAATCGAAGTCTTGAATGGTGGCGGCCAGCGGGTCTTGCGCTTGAACGCTCGTTTCCCATTCAAAGCGTTTGCCCGTGCGCGGCATCAAACCTTGCTCGATGAAATACAACACCCCATGCCGTTCTTGGGCGGTGAGACGCGTGTTTAATTCGAGCGACCAAGTGAAATTGACCATGACGTGACGCGGCCAATCGACGCCCAGACTGGCAAAACCGATTTCGCCCAGCATGGCGTGGCGCGCTTCGTCCCACAGTTGACGGGTCATATCCCGGTAGAAGTCCCAGGGCTTATCGGCGGTTTCGACGATGATGGAGGCCATCATTTCGGGGACATCAATTTCACGCAGGCGTTTATAGTACATCATCAGCACCTTCGCGTCGGCGGGCTTGGCCTCATCATACAGAAACGCCTCGGCGTTGACGCCCATGTTATACGGGTCGGAGAAGCGCTCGTCGCGGCGCGGAACACGATCATACGTATAGGGTCGATCGGCATAAACGGGCGCGGGCAGCGTGGCGGTTGACTCGGCGGTGCCATCCAGATCACCAGCCGCCGTGACGAGCGCGTTTAGGGTCTGCACAAACGCAGCGGCCGTCTGATGTTGTTCGGGCGAGATGAACCCGGTCACGACCGCTTGGCCCCAGGCGACCATATCGCCCACTTCCAATAAGGCAAAGCGCAACAGTCGGCGCGTGGGCGCGTCAGCCATGAGATGGCAAGCGTCATAGTGCGCCTGAAGACCACGCTGCACAGCGGGCAGCACCACCTGATAAATGCCCAACAACAACTCGGTCGTGGTGGGCGCATTGAGCAGCTCATCAAACAGCCGGGGCAAGGCCGGGTGCGGAATATCCTCCAGCCCGTACGGTGGTTCGCGCATTTCGCTGACCCGGCTGCGGATGGCGGCGACGTGTTCGGCGCAGTAATGAGCGTGCAGGCTAAACGCCATTTTGAGTTCATAGATCGGCTCAGCCGTAAGCCGCGCCAGCAAAACATGGTGCAAGCGCCGCAGCACATAATGATGGCGCTTGAGACGACGCACGCTTTCTTCGACTGACAACCCGGCTTGCAAGGCTGCTTCGATGGAACCCAGCCCGGCCAACGGCGGCAAATCATACGGGCGCGTACTGGAATTTGGATAAGGGGCAGTGGCTGACATGACGATTCTCCTCGCTTGTAAATCGATTGGCCCACTAAACGATAGGCTATATTTGGTTATAACTCATCACGAACCACCCAGCAAGAAACTCAAAGGCAGATGCACCCGCGCGCGCCACGCCGTTTCCGAGTGTTCCGCGCCGTCAAACTTGCGCGTGAGCCAGTTCACTTCGCGCTGATAGCCGCGCGCGGCGAGATGCTCATCCATGCGCAGCTGAAACGGCTCGTAGGCGGCATCGGCGGTGTGTGTGCCGTAATCGAAGTAGAGTTTGTGATCGAGTGGGTCCGGCAAAGCCGCGCCGAAGTAATCGACCATGAAGTTCTCACCCGCCACCCAGTGCGTTGAGACGCAGCCCGCGCCACCAAAGACGCGCGGGTATTCGCTCACCGCATACAGCGAGATCAGACCGCCCATGCTCGATCCCATCACGAGGGTGTGAGATTGATCGGGCCGCGTGGCATACGTCGCATCGATGAAGGGTTTGACTTCTTCCACTAAGAATTTGAGATACGCATCCGAGCAGACCGGCCTTGGCAAGCGATCGGAGAAGGGCGCGGCAATAGCGCGGCCTTGCGGTGTGTCGGCGGGTTTCTGCGGCAGATATTCACCCCACCGATTGTCGCCCACGTTCCACACGCCCACGATGATCACGCCGGGAATGACGCCCGTTTCGATCAAGCGCGTCGCCGCGATGTGCACATCCCACGGCACGCCGCCATACGAATAGCCGGGCAGAAACAGGTTCTGCCCGTCGTGCATGTACAGCACGGGATAGGTCGCCCTCACCCCTGCCCTCTCCCATGGGGAGAGGGGGACACATCCGGGTGGCAACCACACATCCACGTGCCGCGCGGGGACAAAGCGCGATGGAAAATCGGCGTGACGATAGAGCACGCCTGCGCCGTCGGGCAAGGTAATTTCATGTGTGATCATCATCTTCCTCAACCGTGTCTGACTTGGCGTCGAGATGAAGCACGCGCCGCGTCCCTGATTGTAGCACGGCATGCTTCTGCCGCAGCGCAATCAAGCGGCGGAAGTCGTCATGCAGATCACGGT
>JAGOBP010000062.1 GCA_017999195.1 Thermoflexales bacterium | reverse complement strand
CAATCTGGCCGCTGGCATCGGCCACCACTAACTCCAGCCGGCCCGGTCCGCGATCACCCTGCGGGCCGCCCTGATTGTCGGCGCGGCGATCGGCAAAGACCTTGCGGCCAATTTGCGACACCACGCCATCCAGCCCGGTCCAGGTTTGATGTTGTTGGTAGTAGGCAATCAACTCTTCCGGCAAGCCGCTGTTTTGCAAATCCATTTCGTTTTGCGCCACAAAGGTGCGGAACTCGCGGTCGATGGACAGGCTGGCCACCACGGCGGCCACGCCAATGCCAAATACGGCCACGACGACAAAGGCGACGGTCAGGCGTACCCATAATCGATTCATGTCACTTGCTCCGGTTCGGACATGCGGTAGCCCACGCCAAAGACCGTTTTGATGTAGGTGGGGTTGGCCGGATCAGGCTCGATTTTACGGCGCAAATTACGAATGTGACTGTCCAGGGTGCGTTCGACGCCTTCGTAGGAATAGCCCAAGCCTTGTTCGATGAGGGCCAGTCGTGTGAATGCATGCCCGGGACTTTCCATGAGTTTCTTCAACAGGTCAAATTCCGTCGGGGTCAGGTCCACCGATCGGCCTTCGATGGCGACCTCGTGCCGATCGACATCCATGTGCAGCGCGCCGATCTGGATCACGTGCGGTTGAGTCAGGCCGTCTTGGGTGCGGCGTAACACGGCGCGCACGCGGGCCACCACCTCGTGCGGATCGAAGGGCTTGGGGATATAGTCGTCGGCACCCAGATTCAGCCCCTGCACCCGATCGGCGCTTTCCACCCGCGCGGTCAGCATGATGATGGGCGTGGTCGCCAGGGCTTCATCGGCGCGCACCACGCGCGTGATCGACCAGCCGTCGCGACCGGGCATCATCAGGTCCAGCACCACCAGGTCGGGCCGGTCGCTGCGGATGATGTGCAGGGCCGTTTCGCCATCGTAGGCGATTAGCACGGTGTAGCCTGCTTGCTGCAAGTACGCGCGAATGATGCGTACAATTTCTTTGTCGTCGTCCACGACGAGGATGCGTTGACTCATGGTTAGACTCCGGTTTGTTCTGATTGCAAGGATACCATGAAGTTGTGCAGAATTCATGCAGAGTTTGCGCGTTAATTTCCGGGCCGGTTGAAGTTAGACGGGTAGGACGATCATAGCGCACAACTAGGGTCTTGACCCGATGGCCTGCCCCGGCCATTCGGCTACGATCATAGTGCAATACAAGCGCGTCGCGACAGCGACGCCGACTCGATTGGCAACCGCTCACAATCACCGTGTGTTTCAGGAGGTGAATATGTCTCTCCATCATGCGCCGCTGCATCGGCCGACGCATCATCTCACCTCGGCCGAGGGGATGATCATTCTCATTGTCGCCAGTGTGGTGGTGCTGCTGGTCATCGCGGCCCTGACCATGCCCGTGGCGACGACTACCAATAGGCCGGTGGTCGGTCCGGCGAACGCTTCCGCCGCCGCCGAGCAGGCCCGCCTGGAATTTCGGCGCGGCGAATGGTACGCCAATGTGGCGCCCGCCGCCTACGCCGCTGAACAAGCGCGCCTGGAATTTCGACGGGGCGAGTGGTACGGCAAGTAGCCTGAAATGAGCATTCCAACCGGGAGGTGATTGAACCCACTTTGACCGCACCTTGACGCCAACCTCGATTGTGTTGTACAGTTTGTCGCGCCGCCCGCTCTGGACGGCGCGAATTTTCATTCGCGAATTTTCACTCAGGAGATGACGCATGACCAATCGATTTTTGGCGCAACTAGCCACCGGCAAAGTGCTGGTAGCCGACGGCGCGACCGGCACAAATTTGCAGAAAGTCGGCCTGCAATCCGGCATGTCGCCGGAAGACTGGATTTTCGAGCGGCCCGATCAGATTGTGACGCTCCATCGGGCGTGGGTGGACGCGGGATCGGACATCATTCTCACCTGTACCTTCGGCGGCACGCGCTTGCGCTTGAAGGAATCGCGCTATGTCGAACGCGCGCCGGAGTTAAATCGACGCGCGGTTGAACTGGCCAAAGAAGCCGCCAGCACGCGCCCCGAAGTGTTGATCGCCGGCTCGATGGGGCCGACGGGCCAACTCTTCACGCCGTTTGGGCCGCTGACGCATGAGGCGGCCATCGAGACGTATGCCGAACAAGCCGCCGCGTTGACCGCAGGCGGCGTAGATTTGCTCGTGATCGAAACGCATTTCGCGCTCGATGAAGCGGGCGCGGCGATCGAGGGCGCGCAGCGCGCGTGCGATTTGCCCATCGTGATCAGTTTCAGTTTCGATCGCGGCGTGCGTACGATGATGGGCGTCAAGCCGACGCAAGTGGTCAAGACTTTCAAGCCCAAGGGCGTGGCGGCTGTGGGCGCGAACTGTGGCACGACGCTGGAAAACATGGAAAAGATCGTGCAAGAGTATGCGGCGGCCGACAGCGGCCTGATCATCTGGGCCAAGCCCAACGCGGGTCTGCCGACCGTGGTCAACGGCGTGGCGACGTATGACATGACGCCGGAGCAAATGGCGGCCTCGGCCCTGCGCAATGTGCAAGCGGGCGCGCGCATCGTGGGCGGCTGCTGCGGTTCATCGCCCGCGCATCTGGCGGCGATTGCGGCGGCGGTGAAAGCGTAAGACTCACGCCCAGCGGCCCACCTCAGCCCACGGGGCTGAGGACATGGGCAAGCCGCAAAGGTGCAAAGTTTTGTTTTTCTTTGCTGCTTGGCGGCTTGGCGTGAGGCAATAACATTATGCCGAACTCGACGAATTCACGTGAAGATGTGTTGGCCTTGCTGCGCGGCGAGCGGCTTCACCGTGTGCCGTGCTTTAGCGGCCTGATCAGTGTGACGGCCGACGGGCTGGCCGACCTGGGGTATGCCTTCAGCGACGTGCATCACGACCCGAGCAAACTGGCCGCAGCTGCGGCCAGCACGCCGCGCCTGACGGGCTTTGAATCGGCGGTGCTACCGCTGGATTTGTGTGTCGAAGCCGAAGTGTTGGGCGCGGGCGTGGATTTTCGCGCACAGGCCGCTCGTCCCGAATACCCCATCGTCAACGGGCCGGTGGCCCACTCGATCGCTGATCTGCGGCTGAACGTCCCCGCTGATCTGTCGCACGCGGGGCGCGTACCAATTGTGTTGGCGGCGCTGCGCGAGTTGAAAGATCAAATCGGGGCTACGACCGCCATCGGCGCGATGATACCGGGGCCGTTTACGCTGTTGACGTGGATCATGCCGCCGGGTTCGGTCTATACCGAGTTGATGCATCCTCCGGCAAATTTAGTGGCTGTGCTCAACGCCTTGACTGAGTTGTTGATCGAAGTGGCGGCCTTGTATCGCGCGGCAGGCGCGGACTTCATCACGGTGCATGAGATGGGCGGCTCGCCGGGCGTGGTCGGCCCGAAGCGGTTTGAGCAGTGGGTGCAGCCTGCGCTAAAAGGCTTGTTTTCAAGGCTTAACGGGCCGTGCGTGCTCAGCGCCTGCGGTCGCACCACGGGCACGATCGGGTTGTTGGCACAGACCGGCGCGCCAGCGTTGAGTGTCGATCAGTTGAATGCTGTGGCGAAATCGCGCGCGGTGTTAGCGGAGAAGGTGTTGCTCTTTGGAAACATCGATCCGGTGCGGGTCCTGGCCGATGGGGATGAAGCATTGATCGCGCGGGCTGCTGCGGAAGCGATCGGGGCGGGGGTAGATGCCGTCTGGCCGGGCTGTGATCTGTGGCCGCTGACGCCGATCGCCAATGTGCGGGCGCTGGTTAATGCGGCGCGTCAGTCACGCGATTGACATACACGCTGAACACCGCGCCAGACCCCACCGCGGTCTCCACCGTAATCTGCCCGCCCAATTTCTCAATGATGTATTGCGCGATTGAGAGGCCCACGCCCGCGCCCGGGGTGCGATAATCACTGGCGGCTTCACCGCGATAGAACGGCTCGAAAATATGCGGCAAATCGCGCTCGGAAATGCCGCGCCCCGTATCACTGACTTCGATGATCACCCACGGATTAAGCCCCAATAGCCGCTGCTGTGCACTGAGTGTGATCGTGCCGCCGGCCGGGGTATAACTGAGCGCATTGTTCAGCAGGTTCAACATCACCTGGCGCAGCAAAGCCGGATCGGTATTGATCAGCGGCAACTCGTCGTTCAGCCGGGTGACCAGTTTCAGCCCGCGCCGATCGGCTTCGGCCTGCCGCCCGGCGGCCAGCCCGTTGATGAAGGCGTCCAACGAAATGGGCAGGGGGTGAATGTCCACGTCATCCCGGCTCAGGCGCGACACATCCAGCAGGTCCTCGATGACGCGGTAGAGTTTGTCGGTCTGCACGCGCAAAATCTCGAAGTAACGCATCGGCTCATCAATGACGCCGGATTCCAGCAGTTCCACATAGGCTTTGATGCTGGTCAGCGGCGTGCGCAGTTCGTGGCTGATTCGCGAGATGAACTCGTCTTTCAACCGATCGAGTTCGGTCAGGTGCATATTGGCTTCGGTCAGTTCGCGCGTGCGTTCGATGACGCGTTGTTCCAGCAGGGCGTTCATGTGCTGAAGCGCCGTTTCGGCTTGCTTGCGCGCGGTGATGTCGTTCATTACGGTCAGCAGCGTGGGCTGATCTTGCAGGTGGATCACTTCGGCGGAAAACAGGCCGATCAGGATGTCACCGCCTTTGGTGCGCACTTCGATTTCAAGGTCGTGCAGGCTGCCGGTGGTTTGCACGGCCTGGGTCATGACGGCGCGCTGCGCGGGATCGACAAACAGGCCCAGTTCCAGCGAGGTGTGGCCGACGAGTTCGTCGCGGGTGAAGCCCAGACTGCGCACGAAGGCGGCGTTGACATCGATGATGCGGCCATCGTCGATGGCGCTGATCGCCATCAGCGCCGGGCTGCTCTGAAACGCCTTGGAGAATTTTTCTTCTGAGGCTTGTAGTTCAAGCCAGGTCGGATCGAGCTGGGTCATGCGATTGTGTCATTTCAGGATAGCGGATGGTCTGAATAGACGCCTAGCTTAGCCCCAGGCGGCGCGGCTGTCAACTACCCAGTGCCCCAAAACAAGTCAGAGTTGTGTGTCAACTCGCCCCCACGGCGCTGAAACACAGTAAAAACACGCTGAAAACACGCCCCGCGCCTATACTGCCAGTGAAGTTCAGCGGAACTGTCGGTTAGACCAATAACAACTTTGTCCTGGGGAGACAATCACATGGCGACCAAATCCGAGTATAAACCTGATGCAAAACGCAATCCGATTCGCTTCAAAGTGGGCTACGACGGCCAGCCCGATAAGCCGATCAGCGCCCGCCTGTACGCCTTCGATGCGCGCGGGCAAGTGCTGGCCAGTGCGCCGGTGCGCGACGGTGAGGCGGCCCTGAACGCGACCGCCGATCAACTGAAACGCGCCCGCTTATTCGTCGCGCCGGAACTGCCCAAAGGCCGCGCCGAGACACCCACGCTGCAAACGATGGCGCACCTAAACGCCTATGAGCCGACCTGGAAATTCGAGCGGGGCCGCGAAGTTTATGAATTGCTGCCGGTGCCCGAAATTCTGTGGCCGCACTGGTTTTGGTGCACGTGCCGCGTGCGCGGCCGCGTGATCAAAGTGGAGACGCTGGGCGGCGTGACGTACGAGAAGCCGGTGTGTCACGCGCGCGTGCACATCTGCGAAGTCGATCGGCTGCCGTGGATCATCGCGCAGCTGCCCGACGACATCATCTATCGACTGCGCGATGAATTGATCTGGGCGATCGAGCATCCCATCCCGATTCCCAATCCGCCCGATCCGCCGTATAAGTTCGATCCGGGCTACATCGATCCCGTGCCCGTGTTGCAGCGCGCAGCCAATGTCTTTGGCAAGTTTGACGGCTCAACCGTGGGCTTCAATCCGCAGCCCGATCCACCCCACGAATTGAAAATGCGGGCCATGTCACGGGTCGCGAATTTCGACGCCGTGATGCTTAACCCGCAACCGCTGCCGCCGAAAACGGCTACGCTGGCGTTCGAGTCACGCGCGGCGCTGACGGCTGGATCGATCGGCCTGGTGCGCGAGGCGCTGATCAAGCAGGTCGAATTGATCAAGATCTACTGGTGCGATTGGGACTGGCTGTGGCCGTGGTTCCGCTATGATTGCGACGAACTGGCCGTCGTCGAGACCGATGAGCATGGCCGCTTCGACACCACCATCTACTATCCGTGCTTCGGCGACAAGCCCGATCTGTACTTCTGGGCCGAGTATTCGATCGGCGGGACGTGGACCACGGTCTATCATCCGTCGATGCGCTGCAACACCTACTGGAACTACGCGTGCGGCACGGAAGTCACATTGCGTGTCACCGATCCGCGCGTACATGGCTGCGGCGATCAGCCTGAATTGCTGGGCAAGAAGGTCGTGGTCAAGACCATCGGGCGGCAGGTCAGCATGGGCGAGATCTATCGTGACTCGGTCGTGCCCTCTTTGAAGGCGAAAGAAGGCCAGGTGAAGGAAGGCTGGATCGATGCATCGCTTGGGCTGGGCGTCGTCAAAGCCTCACCGTTTGGGGATATGCTGGAGCCGCGCGTGGACTTTGGCAGCGGCTTGAAAGGTGCGAACATCACGCACTATCGCTGGTCGTATCGGACACTGGGTAGCACCAACGACAACGATTGGTCGGTGCTGGATGAAATTCAGGCGGGCCGAACCGTCTCGCGCCACTACCGTGAAGCGAGCGGGCCGGGCGACCCGGTCGTATACAAGTCGGCGCAGATCGGGCCGGATACGACAGCGCCGGGCGGGTACTTCACCCTTATCGACCCGGTATTGCCGGCCAGCGGCGAAGACTGGGAAATTCTGGATGAAGGCTTCGATCTGGCGAGCGCCTACTTCAACACTACGCTCGTGGCCGATGGCAAGTACGAGTTGAAACTGGAACTGTTCCGCAAAGTGGGCGCGGCCATGCAGCGCGTGGACTTGACCGCCGAAGGCGTGGAGTTGTACGAGATCACCGATCCCGCGCCGCTGGTGGAAGGCGCGTATACCACGTCGGCGGCCACGGCCGATCGGGTCTTGATCGATCCCGTGACTTTGCACGTGGTTGGCTATCGCTTGGTGGTGCATATCGATAATCGCGTCTGCCACGGCAACATCGATGATGTCACGGTCAACACCGTGCCCGCCGGGCGCTGCGGTTTCCTGGAGTACAACACGCTCAACGACACGGCGCGCATCTCGTTCCATGCCAGCCACCCCGACAACTTCGCGGCTTTCCACTTCCGGGTGGTGCGCGTGGCGACAGACATCAGCGAGGCGTCGGCCAACGGCTTGGTCGATGCGGGCAGCGCCAACGGCTTCAATCGCAGCGGCGATCTGTTCAGCAAAGACCTGACGATCAACACGCTGATGACGAGCGGGCTGGAGGATGGTGAGACACCGTGCACCCGCGCGGCCTTTGCCGAAGCGCTGGATGTGTATGCGCTGGCGACCAACGGCTACGGTCGGTTGTCTAATCTGGACGGGCCGCGTTCGCCTGAGGTAGACCTGAAGGCCTTCGCTATCACGCACGCGTAAACAGCATTAACCTCGACGCAACACACAGGGCACGCAGAGAAATCTGCGTGCCCTTAAATTCGTGTTGATTCGTGAAGATTCGCGGATCAATCTTCGATCATCTCGATCGAATTCCCCATCACGATGGGCCTGCCGTGCCGATCGGCCTTCACGCGTCCGCGCACGATGACGTTGCCCCGGCGGTTGATGATGGCCCGATACTGGCGCAAGGCTGCGCCTCCCCACAACACTTGATAGCGCCCGAATTGATCGGTCATGTCGACGAGCACCATCGGTTCGCCCGCGGCTGATTTCAAGTGATGGTGTGCCAGCCGATTGCCCGCCAACACAATGGAGCGATCAAGCGAATTGGCGATCAAGCGGCTGGAGACAACGCGTTCTTGCGCTAAGCGTTCGCTCAACAGATCAAGCGGCTGCACACTCACGGGATAGCCCAGCAAATAATCTTCCCATGCCAGTTGATCGGCAGGCGTGATCGCGCGCGCGGCTGGCGGTGTGGCGGCGGGCAGCAAACTCAACTGCGCGGTGTGGCGGCCATGCCACGGTTCACTTTCGATTTGAACGAGCATCGCCGTTTGATCGCCCAATTGATCAAGCGCGTTCACTTTGATCAGGTTGACGGTCTCCAGATGCAAGGGCCTTGCTCGCGCCAGGAAATCATCGAGCGAGAAGAACGGTCGGTGGCGATGAATCGCCTCAATCGTGACATGGGTCAATTCGCGTACCTGGCCTAAACCCATCCACAATGTTTGTCGATCCCGATCAAGCGTGAAGGCGTCGTCGCTGTGATTGATGTGCGGCGGGCGCACTTTCAGGCCTAAATTACGGGCTTCCGCCACATACACGCGCGGCGAATAATAGCCGCCCCACACGGCCAAACGCGCGGCCATAAATTCGGCGGGAAAGTGCGTCTTCAAATAGATCATGCGATACGCCACGGCGGCATAACCGGCCGCGTGCGCTTTGGGAAAACCATAACCCGCAAAGGCCGCCATCAAATCCCAGATTTGCTGCGCGACCTCAGCATTGATGGTGCTGGTCGTGCGCGCTCCGTCGATGAACTTCAAGCGCAAGCGATCCATCTCGTGGGCAGAGCGGAACTTGGACATGGCGCGGCGCAGAATATCCGCTTGTCCCAGCGAGAAACCGGCCACCTCATGCGCGATGCGCAAGACTTGCTCCTGATACAAAATCACGCCGTAGGTCTCGCGCAAAATGGGTTCGAGCGTGGGATGCAAATACGTAGTGGCTTCTTGCTTCAAGTGGCGTCGCACAAAGGCGTCTTTCAGGCCGCCCTTCAGCGGGCCGGGGCGATACAGCGCGAGCGTGACGATCAGATCGTTGATGGTGCGCGATGACAATTCTCGCAGCGTGAAGCGCATGCCGGGACTTTCGATCTGAAAGCCGCCGATTGTGTTGGCCGACGACAACGTGGCTTGCGTCAGGGCATCATCCTTCGGAATCGCGTCGAGCCTGAAGTCAGGCTGCGTGCGTTGAATCAACTCCGCGCAATCGGCCACCACCGTCAGCGCACTGATGCCCAGCAGATCGATCTTGATCAAACCGGCGGCTTCGATGCCGTGCAGATCAAATTGCGTGATGGCTAAACCCTTCGTGGCGTGCTGCAACGGTACCCGATCGGTGATCGGTCCCGGCGCGATGACGATGCCGCCCGGATGCACCGAGAGATGATGCGGAAAACCGGTGAGCCGTTGACTGAGCAACACGACCTCGTGTTCGATCGGATCACGCGCGGAGTTGAGCAGTTCGGCTTGCGCGGTTTGCGCTTCCTTGCGCCGGGCGGGATGCCACCAACGCGGCAGATGTTCGCTCAAGGCTTTGAGGCGTGCTTCGCTGAGGCCGTAGACTTTGGCGACTTCGCGCAGCGCGGAGCGCGGTTGCAGCGTGGCATACGTACAGACCATCGCCACGTGTTCTGCGCCAAAGCGGCGATACACGTAATCGATCACTTCGTCGCGGCGGCGTGAGCACAGATCCAGATCGATGTCGGGCGGGTCGTGGCGTTCCAGCGAGAGGAAGCGCTCGAAGTACAAATCATGCGCGATGGGATCAACATCGTGGATGCCCAGACAATACGCGATGACGGAGGATGAGGCCGAGCCGCGCGGCGAGATGGGCACATGTCGCTCTCGCGCATAGCGCACGATGTCTGCGACCACGAGAAAATAAGGCGTAAAACCCAGCGTGTCGATGACGTGGGTTTCTTTCAATAACCGCGCTTCGATCAACGGCGTGATGTCGCCATAACGCTGCTGCGCGCCCGCATAAGCCAGCGCCCACATCTCGTCACGCGGGGTGCGATTGGACGGCAAGTCCATGTGCGGAAAATGCAACTGACCCAATGGCAAATCGAAGCGGCAGCGTTCAGCGATGCGGCGCGTGTTTTCTAAGGCGGCGGGCAGGGCGGCAAAACGGCGTGTCAATTCATCGGGGGCGATGAAGGATCGATCGGGTTGGGGCGGCACATCGCGAGATTGTCGTCCCAGGCGCATGGCCGTCAGCGTGTGATAAATCCACGCATCGGTGGACGCAAGGTAGCGCACATCGGGCGCGGCCACGATCGGGACGCGGAACCGATCGGCCAGCGTGATGATCTCCGTTGATGTGTCATCGAGATCAGACAGTGCCAAATAAAAACGCTCGTTATCAAATAGATCGTGCAACGCGGGCGCAGTGGCTTCAAGGCCATCGGGATCGGCACAGCCCGGCCAAATTGCAATGAGGCCCGCATGATGCGCGGCGAGATCATCAAGCGTGAGGCCGCGCGCGATCACGCTGTCGCGTTGGGGTGAGACTTGCAAGCGCGTGATCAATCGGCACAGATTGGCGTAGCCCTGCTCGTTTTGGGCGAGAAGGACGATCGGGGCGTTGCCCAGAAAGGCTAATTCGGCCCCAAGAATCGGCTGAATTTTTGCGCTGCGACATTCGCGCACGAAGTCGGTAACAGCGTACAGGGCATTCGTGTCCGTCAACGCGAGCGCAGGCAAATTCAAGGCTTGCGCGTGTGCGACCAGTTCGCCGATCGATGGCACGCCTTCCAGCAAACTCCAATGTGAGTGAATGCGCAGCGGAATAGGCAGCATGGCGGCATTGTATCATATGGCGCAGGCGCTTGACGTATAATAACTCCGTAAGGCCGACTTCAGTCGGCAGATAGCGTACACATTTTTTGACGGAGGTCATGATGCAGTATCGCATGTTTGGGCGCACGGGCTGGCAGGTCAGCGATGTCGGTTACGGCATGTGGGGCATGGGCGGTTGGACCGAATCGGATGATGCGGAATCGATGGCCGCGCTGCATCGCTCGGTGGAACTGGGCTGCAATTTCTTCGATACGGCGTGGGGCTACGGCAAGGGTCACAGCGAAGGCTTGCTGGGCCAATTGGTGCGCGCCTATCCCGATAAAAAATTATACACGGCGACGAAGATTCCGCCCCAGAATTTCAAGTGGCCCTCACGGCGCGGCTATACGCTCGATGAGTGTTTTCCGCCCGATCACATTCGGCAATACGTCGAGTGGAGTTTGAAGAACCTGGGCTTGAGCAGCGTGGACTTGATCCAGTTTCATGTGTGGGAAGACGATTGGGCGCAGGACGAGCGTTGGCAAAAGGCCATGCTCGATCTGAAGAGCGAAGGCTTGATCAATGCGGTGGGCATCAGCGTCAATCGCTGGGAACCCGATAACGTCATCCGCACCCTGAAGACCGGTCTGATCGATGCGGTGCAAGTGATCTACAACATCTTCGATCAGAACCCGGAAGACAATTTGTTCCCGGTGTGCCGCGAATTGAACGTAGCCGTGATCGCACGCGTGCCCTTCGATGAAGGCACGTTGACGGGCACACTCACGCTCGATAGCAAGTGGCCGGAAGGCGATTGGCGCAACACTTATTTTGTGCCGGAAAACTTGAAGTCCAGCTTGGAACATGCGGATGCGTTGAAGCCGCTCATCCCGGCGGGCATGACAATGCCGGACATGGCGATGCGCTTCTGCCTGTCCAATCCCGATGTGAGCACGGTGATTCCCGGCATGCGCAAGATCAAGAACGTGGAAGCCAACATCGCGTGCAGTGACGCCGGAGCGTTGAACGCGGATCTGCTCTCGCAGTTGAAGCCGCATCGTTGGGATCGCACCCCCACCGATTGGTCGCAGTAAATGCTTGGCGGCTGATCGAAAAATATCAACCGCGAAGGCGCAAAGACGCGAAGGTTTTCTTTGCGTCTTCGCGTCCTGGCGGTTAAGACCTTTAGACCAAGGAGCCTATGTCCATCTGGTTTGTGCAGCCAACACACGCTAATTTCACTGCTCAATCGCGCGGCACCATGATCGAACATCTCGCCATTGAATTTATCGCGACGGGCGAGGATTTTGTGAGTGCGCGTATGCCGGTGGATGCGCGCACGGTTCAACCGTACGGCCTGCTGCATGGTGGAGCATCCGTCGCTTTGGCCGAAACGCTGGGCAGCATGGCCGCTGCCTGCTGCGTCGATCCGACTAAGAAAATGGTGGTGGGATTGGACATCAATGCCAATCACGTGCGAGGCGCGCGATCGGGTTTCGTCATCGGTACGGCGCGGCCTTTGCATCTGGGCGGCTCGACGCAGGTGTGGGAAATTCGGATCGTGGACGAGCGCGATAAGCTGGTGTGCATTTCGCGCCTGACGATGGCCGTGCTCGATCGGGCGGCCTGATGCGTCAACATCGCGGTTGCCGTTACTGGCTAAAATTGCTGTCGGTCGGCGTGATCGGCGGGTTGCTATTGGCCTATCTCGGCTTTCTGATCATCAACGCGGAGATACTGATTCAGGCCGGCGCCGCGCGGATCTGACACACGCC
>JAGOBP010000545.1 GCA_017999195.1 Thermoflexales bacterium | reverse complement strand
CCCCGCAACACGCACCACGTTTATCGAGCAAAATACGCCAACGCCAGCCGCAGCTTATCTTCCACCGTCGACGCTTCACCGCGTGGCAAACTGGCCAACGCGCTCTGCGCCTCGACGATGCTGTAGCCCAGCGCCGTCAACGCGCCGATCACTTCCGTGTCTTGATCGGTCAGGTATTGAATTTCGGCGCTGTGCGTGACCACGCCCACTTTGTCTTTCAGATGAAACACGATGCTCTTGGCCGTCTTCGGGCCAATGCCGGGCACGCGCGTCAGCACGTCGGTTTGTTCGTGCGCAATCGCCGCGCGGAGTCGATCGGGCGGGGCGGCGGCCAGCGTTGCGAGCGCCGTTTTCGCGCCGACGCCGCTGACGCCAATCAACAGTTCAAATAACTCTAATTCTTCCTGCGAAGCAAAACCAAACAGCGTCCAGGCGTCTTCGCGAATTTGCAGATGCGTGAAGAGATCGATCGTGCGGCCGACGGCAGCGGCGGCATGCGTGGCGGCGGGCACATAGACGCGCAGGCCCAGGCCCAGCGCCGCGCCCACATTGACGACCAGGTGATCTTTGCCGATGAATTCAACTGCGCCATGCAAATGTGCGATCATGATTTACTCCAGCGCCGCAATGCCCGCCGAATGCAAATGACAGACGGCAATCGCCAGGGCATCGGCGGCATCATCGGGTTTGGGAATGTGATCGAGGTTGAGCAACAGCGTGATCATTTGCTGCATTTGCCGCTTATCGGCGCGGCCGCTGCCGGTGACGGCCAGTTTCACTTCCAGCGGGGTGTATTCAAAGATGCGCACGCCCGCCTGCGCCAGCGCGAGCATGATCACGCCGCGCGCCTGACCGACGGCCAAGGCGGTGCGTACGTTCTTGTTGAAGAATAGTTCTTCCACGGCGGCATGATCGGGCTTGAAGCGTTCGATGAGGGCGGTGAGTTCGCGGTGGATCATCACCAGTCGATCGGGCAGGGGGCGATCGCTCGGAGTGGTAATCACGCCGTGCGCCACCGCGACCGTACCTTCGCCGTGATCCGTCACCAGACCGTAGCCTACAATCGCCGTGCCGGGATCGATGCCTAAAACGAGCATAGGTAATCAAAAGGGGCGAGTGTTTAGGACTCGCCCCTGAGTGTGTTGCGGGAAATGGCTTACGCCGCTTGGGCTTCGAGTTGCGCCATCAATTCGTCGGTGAGGTCCAGGCTGCTGTACACGCTCTGCACGTCGTCCAACTCTTCGATGCTTTCAATGACGTTCACGACGGATGCGGCTTCTTTGGCCGCCAGGGTCATGGGCTGCTTGGGCCGCATGATCAATTCCATCGAGTCCGGTTTGACGCCGACCGCTTGCAACGCCTTGCCGACGGTGTGCAGGTCGGTGGGCTGCGTGTAGAACTCCACGGTTTCGTCGCCCACTTCCACATCTTCCGCGCCCACTTCCAAAGCCAGTTCAAAGGCTTTGTCCGCGTCCAGGTTTTCCTTGGGGGCCGAGATGTAGCCGCGCGTCTCAAACGACCAGGCCACTGCGCCGTTCTCCGCCAGGTTGCCGCCGGAGCGGGTGAACAGGCGGCGGAGGTCAGAGATGGTGCGATTGCGATTGTCGGTGACGACCTTGACGATCATCGCTACGCCGTGCGGGCCATAGCCTTCGAACATGGCTTCTTCAAACGCCACCGCGTCTTTGTCCAGGCCCGCGCCGCGCCGGATGGCGCGCTCGATGTTGTCTTTGGGCATGCCGGCTCCGCGCGCCTTGTCGACGACGAGCCGCAGCTTGAAGTTGCTATCGGGATCAGGACCGCCCTCGCGCGCGGCAACCGCGATTTCGCGACCCAAGCGGGTGAAGGCTTGACCGCGCTTGGCGTCGTTTGCGCCCTTCTTACGTTTGATGGTGGCCCAGTGGCTATGACCAGACATGACTGACTCCTTCTTATGAGGCGATGACCCCGTCGAGCGGGGTCATCTGAGATGTGTCGATTTTCGTCTTGATTATACCACTGCGCTTTTTACAGCGTCAAGCAGTGTTTGACTGAATAAGGCGTGACAAGTGTCACCTGCTGCCCTTGACGCGCTTTTTAGGCTTCACTTGCCGATCGACCGCGGCGAGAATATCGTCGATGACCTGGGCGGACACGTCGCGGCCGCCCTTCAAGTTATCGCGTACCGCCCCGATTGTAAACGCTGGCCCGAACGGAAAACTCCACCAGCCAAAGACCAGCGTGATCAGGTTGTAAGACAGGCTGTACCAGAAAACCGATTCGCCGGGGCGCACAAAGAAGATCGGGCTGGGCCGTCGCCGCACGCCAATGACAAACGACACCACATATTCAAACACAACAAAACGCGCCCCGTCTTTGACGGCGGTGCGCATCTCGCCTACAGTTAAGCGGCCCAGACCGCGAATGGAAGCGAAGTCGCTCATGGATAAAAAGGTAAGGGCGAGGTAACCTCGCCCCTACACGACATTACTTCTTTGGTCGGAACATCAACGGCAAGGCCAGCATCGCCGCGCCGATGGCAGCCGCGCCCATCGCCGCTTGCTTGATGGTCTTAGGCTCCATGCCCGGCATGACAACGTTCCCGTCGCCGTACGACTTGAACATCTGCCCCCACTTGGTCTGCAACGCCGCCTCGACGCGCGGCCGCCCCACGAAAGGATACCAGTACACGTTGTGATAGAAGTTGCTGGCGAAGAAACTCCACGGCACCAGCGGCGAGCGCAGCAGCAAGCCTTCCAGCGGCTTTAACGGGCCGTGATAGATCAACTTCTGGCCCTTGCTGGCGAAGGTATCGGTCTGGATGAAATGCCACGGCACTTCCTGCTCGATGTCGTAGCCTTCGATCTTGATGTCGCGCGGATTGGCGATGCCTAGGCCGCGCTCGTGCGCGAGACGCAGGAACGGAATCTGCATCGGGTCGAAGCCTTGCAATTTAGCCGAAATCGCGTCGATGGCGACCTGATCGCTGGACGCCAGCAGGATGTCCTTCTCGTGCCAGTGCATGGCGCGCGGACCGGGGCCGTCACCCGCGAACGTGCCATCCATCACGGCGAAGACGCCCGTGTGAATGTCCTGCTGGATTTGCAATAGGTCAACCAAGGTCTCATGGATAACCGCGTGCGTCCAGTGGCGCTTTCGATGGAGCAAGCCGCCGAAAGCGTTCTTCATCGCGCCAGTGATGGTCGTGAAGACGTGCGTCTTCACCGTGGGCAACTGCACGATGTTCTTGCCGTAGAAGGTCTTGGGGATGAACAAGCCTTCGGGATAAACCTTGTCCAACACCAAAAACGGCGTCTTGGGCTTGTACTCCACCCATTCGACATCGGGT
>JAGOBP010000061.1 GCA_017999195.1 Thermoflexales bacterium | reverse complement strand
CGTATCAAGTCCGCGCCGGGATGAGCGGCACGTTCAACGTCATCCCCGCGCACGCGGAGCAGATGTACTTCCCAGAGGTGATGGGGCGCAGTGATGGGAGTACGTTTGTGATTGAGAAGTAATGCGTACTGCGTGACGCGTGAAATGCGAAGTCCGGCCTTGAGGCAACTCGGGGCCGGATTTTTGTTATCTCACGCGTGACATTGATCGCAGGTAGGCGTGACCTTTTTCAGATGTAAGCAAGGCGGCAGAGCGTGTACACTATCGATGTGGCGCTGAAATAAGCGGCTGAAGCGGCGCAATACGGAGGACAGAACATGGCAAAGATCGATGCGCTCGTGAAAGATTTTCTCGCCCAGCAGAAGATTGCGGTGGTGGGTGTCTCAGACAAACGCGAAACCGGCTGCAATTTGGGCTATCGCAAGTTCAAGGAGGCGGGCTATACCGTTACCGCGGTCAACCCGCGCTTAACCACCTTCGACGGTGCGCCGTGCTATCCCGATCTGAAAGCGATCCCCGACAAGCCGGATGCGGTATTCATTCTGGCCAATCCCAAGGTCACCGATCAGATCGTGCAGCAGTGCGTGGAACTGGGCATCAAGCACGTGTGGATGCATTGCATGATGGGCACCAAGCCCGGCGCAGCCAAGAGCATGACCAGTGTCTCGCCCGAAGCCGTGCAGCTGTGCCGCGATAACGGCATCGCCGTGATTCCCGGCAGCTGCCCGAATCAATTCCTCAAGCCGGACTTCGGCCACAAGGTGATGCGTGTGATGTGGCGCACCTTCGGCTATATGCGCGTTAGTTAGCACGCGATTCGGTCAGGGCGGTTTTTACTTCAGGTTACCTTGCATGAAGACAATCCTGGTTACTTACGCTACCATGGCGGGTTCCACCGCCGATGTCGCCCAGGCCGTGCGGGACGAGATCGCCCGGCACGGCTTGCAGGTGGATGTGTTGCCCCTGATAGAAGTCCAAGACCTGACGCCCTATGACGGCATTGTGGTCGGCGGGCCGATGATCAGGGGGTGGCATCGCGACGCGCTGGGTTTCCTCAAGCAGCACCGGGCCACTCTCCAGCGTCTGCCGCTGGCGGTATTTGTCACGGCGATGAGCCTGACCCAGACCGGCACACGGAGTGTGGACGGCGTGCGGGTAACGGTGGATAAGGCTTTGCCCAAGCCGCCTGAAGTCGAAGGCCGCCTGAATTTTCGAGAACGCTATGCCCGGCTGGAGAACTACATCCGCCCCATCCTACACACCATTTATCCCGCCAGACCGGTCAGCATCGGCGTGTTTGGGGGCCGATTGGAATACGGTCGCCTGAAGTGGTGGGCCGTGCTATTTGCCATGCTCATCATTCAGGCTCCGGCGGGCGACCGACGGAACTGGGCGGCCATCCGGGCTTGGGCGGCCACCCTGCCGACGGCGCTGGTAGATAAGTGAGCCGTAGTGCGTGGTGCGTGAAAAATAAAGTCCGGTCTTGAGGTAACTCAAGGCCGGACTTTTGTCTTGTTTATGCGGTGGCTTCTTGTCGCAAAATCTCTCGAATCAACTCTTTGCGCGCCCCGCCGCTGAGCGTCTCCAGTTTGCGCACGCCCAAGGGATCAATCGTCTCACGTAACAACGAGATTTCTTCCGTCGTGGGCGGCGGCGTTTCATGCACGTCGGGGGCGACTTCCAGCGGAAAGCCCGTCTTCACTTGAATCGAGTCCGGTGATTGGCCGGGATGAAAAGCGATCAACTGCATGCGGCCATTCGCCCAATCGAACTGGCCCAGATTCGTGACACAATATTGCGGCCCGGCCCCGCTGATCCGATCGGGCGTGTGGCCGAGCCCGCTGATGAAATCTACTTTGTCGACAAACACCGCGCGCGAATGGCGCGGCACATATAACATCGTGCGCGTGTTGTACAACGTCACATCAGGAATGCCGCCGCTGCCGGGCAGGCGCATCTGCGGCCGGGCGTGATCTGCGCCGATGACGACATTGTTGAAGTTGCCAAGTTGATCGACTTGCGCGGGGCGCAGAAATTCCTTGGGGCGCAGGCGCGGCAAAAACTCGCACGCGATTTGCGTAAACGACATCAACGCCAGACCGTGATCGAGCCATGGCTGTTCGATGCGCGCTAACCCCAGCGGCGCCCACTCGCGGCAGACGGTGCCGCCCACCGCCGAGGCCAGCCACATATCGGGCGCGTGCGTCAGTTTAGCCAGAATCACGCCCGCCATCACCAGCGGCGTGGCGATGCCTTGCACCACCGTTTCACCATTGGTGATCTGGCGCGCGATGCAGACGGAAATCAATTCATCAATCGTGTAATCGGTTGACAGGGCCATCGTCGTTCTCCTATTCTTCCAGTGCATACAACCACGCATTGCGCCGCTTGCCCACCACGTCCAGCGTGCCCATCTTGCGCAGACAATACGTCATCTTGTGCGCCAGCGCCTCCGGTTGATCGATCGCTGCCGCCAACTCACGGCTGGTAAAAGGCGAAGCCAGATCAGACGGAATGAAACGCCGAAAATCATCCGGCGTGCTCAGCGCCACCCGATCGACCACCTGCAGCAACCGGCGGTTGAACGTCCGCCAAGGTCGCAGCCAGCGCGATCGGCGTTTGCCGGTGGCCGGGCAGCGTAGTTCCTCTTCGTGAATCAGCGCCACTTCCAGCGTAAAATTGGGATGCGCCACCAATTGTGGAAGGCTCACCAGTTCGATGAAAAGTTCGCTCAACTGGCCGCGATGCGGCGATTTGCGCCGCCCGATCACTGTGCGCCGATCGGCCTGCAGGCGCACCACCCACTTCTCCGCCGCGATGGGATAGACCAACGTGACGGCGTGCTGCTCCAACAGGCGCGGCAATTTGCGCTTCAGCGCGGCAAAATTGTGCGTCTGAATTTCCACGATACCGCTGCCGCCAGCGGCTCCCTCTGGGCGCAGCACGTCCACCACGTAACCGGCCACGTTCGCCTCCAGCAGATCGATCGGGCGGGCGTAGTGCCGTTTGAGCGCGGCATGCAAATCGGTCTCGTGCAAAGTGCCAATTATCGTCATACGCTGATCCAAAATCGCTCCGCATTATACCTGAGCGTGGTATAATCGTCGCGACAAATCTGCCTAGAAATCCTGACGATTGTAGACCTATGACGACTTTACCTAAGCCTGCCCGCTCACTCCGACCGACGCTGGATACGCTGTTTCATATCGACTACGACTGGTGGAGCAAAGGCGATCGCGACTTGCGCGTATATCTGCGCAGCCACCTGTGCGCGGAACATCGCGCGCTGATCGACGATGCCGGATCGAACCTGGACATGATCGATTGGGTTGATCCGCGCACGGCCGAGGTGAAACGCCGCGACGGGTTGGTGCAGCTGATGCGCAACCACTGCTCGCAGCGGCCCGACTACATCGCCGAGCACACCAGCATCGTCGATGCCGTGTTCCGCATCTTCCTGGTCAACGACAATGAACCGTTGACGGCGCGCCAATTGGCCGATCGCATCGAGCGCGAGCCGGAAATCGTGCTGAAGACGCTGGCTGGCAAGCAAGTGTATCAGGGCCTGCGGCCGGTCCACGGCGTATGAAGATCGCGGTCAAACTGCACGGTATTTTGCGCGATTACCGGCCGCCCGGCGTCAAGGTCGATCTGTTTGAGATCGATCTGGCCGAACCGGCGGTGGCGCAGCACGCGGCGGACTACTTTGGCATTCCGCCCAAGAAAGTGCACACCGCCTTTTTGAATGACGAGCAGGTCGATCTGGCTGCGCCCTTGAAAGACGGCGATCATTTGCGACTGTTTCCGCCGGTCGTTGGCGGGTCTGATCAAACCGATCGGGCGGTGGCGGCCTGCTGGCGCGTGTTTATCGCAGGCATCATGCAAGGTTCGCGCCGCGCCAACGATATGACCGCGCAAGACTATCGGCCGCAGATCGGCGCGTGGTTGACGGCGCACGTGCCCGGCGTCGAAGTGGTCGATCCGTTTGAACTGCATCCCGACAGCGTCGGGTATTCCGACGAAGACGCGCGCCGGACCTTGATCGATCTGGCGCGGTTGGCGGGCCAGACCGATGCGGTGGTGGCCTTTGTGCCGGAAGCCAGCATGGGCACGGCGCTGGAGATGTGGGAAGCGTATCATCAAGGGCGGATCGTCATCACCATTTCGCCGTTGGTTCACAACTGGGTGGTGAAGAGCCTCTCGACGCGGGTCTTGGCCGACCTGGCCGAGTTCCGCGCCTTTGTCGAATCAGGCGAGTTTGAGCGCGTGCTGCGCGCGGCCCAATCGGCCTAAGTTTATCTGCCCCCGTAGCTCAATTGGACAGAGCAACGGACTTCAATACGGAGCCTCAACAGGGAAACTTGTTGAGTGCATGTCACTATATGCGGGAATCCCCTGAGAGTCGCTGACACCCTAGTGGTAACAGTTCGGCGAATTGGGCAATCCGCAGGGAAGGAGAAGACTGAACAAGCATCATACCAAGCTCAAAGGCGATGTCGGCCTAAGTGCGATCATCAAAGATTTGACCATCAAGGGGTACTTCGTCTCAATCCCGGTCAGTGAAAATGCGCCCTTTGATCTCATCGCCAGCGATGATCACACTAACTACCGCGTTCAGGTGAAGGCTCGGTCTGTATACCGGGGCGCGGTCGAAATCCAATTCAGGACTTCGTGGGCTGATCGACACGGTACGCACTATACCCGATATGCTGGCGCTGATTTTGATGTGCTGGCGATCTATGTGTTAGATGCTGACCGATGCCTGTACTTCAAACCAAAAGGTGAGTTGAGTGTCACCATTCGACTTGAAGAACCTCTGAATAACCAATCTTCAGGGGTGCGAACTTGGCGTGAGTTTCAGTCTTTTCCACCCTCAGAGACTATACGTGACACACCTAAAGGCCATGGCCCACGGTGAAGATATAGTCCAGCCAGCAAGCCGCTTGTCAGCGGTGGTCACGGAAACGTGATGCTGGATGCTAATCCGCAGGTTGTGGGTTCAAGTCCCGCCGGGGGCGCCTGTGTATAACCGCGCGTCGGGCGCGTGGAGGCAAGTATGTGGTATCGAAATCTGCGCGTGATGGTGTTCGCGCTCCTGCTGATCGGCTTGGCCGTCTCGCCCATCGGGTGGCAGACAGTGCGATCGGCGCAAGCCCAGGCCGAGTTACTCATCAATCCTGGCTTTGAAGAGCCGTTCACCGCACAGGGCGGCAGCGTCTTTGTGGCTAACGGCTGGCAGGCCTGGTATCTGGTGCCGGATGGCACAACGTATCCAACCACTTGCCCAGAGTCGGCTCCGGAAACTTGCAAGCCGTACGGCATCCCCAATTATCGCATCAGCCAGCCGCAAGATCAGCGTGTGCCGCCGCGCGCGCGCACGGGCAATTCCCAGCAATGGGGCTCTGGTTACTTCGTCTTCATTGGCGGCGTGTATCAGACGGTCGGCAACCTCACGCCCGGCACGCGGCTGCGCTTCTCGGCCTACACGCAAGCCTTCAATTGCAGCAACGATCTGGGTTGCTTTGGCGGCGTGGGCGAAGTGGGCAAATCGTACGAGCCGGGAGAGAATTCGTTGCGCGTGGGGATCGATCCCACGGGCGGCACCAATGCGTTTAGCCCCAATATCGTCTGGTCCGGCTTCGCCAACCCGCTGGATGCCTTCGTTTTGCAGTCGGTGGAGGCGGTGGCCCAAGGCAATACTGTCACCGTTTTTGTCTGGTCTGCGCCGCAGTATTCCTCCAAACATGTGGACATCTACGTGGAAGATGCCAGCCTGAGCGCTCTGGGTCAGGGCGCTGCGCCGACGGCGGCCGCTACGATTGGCACGCCCGCGCCCACGGCCACGCTTGGCACGCCGCAGCCCACCGCGACCATTCCGCCGAACACCGGCACCTACGCGGTTCAAGCCGGAGACACATTATCTGCCATCGCACAAGCTTACAACCTTACGCTGGAGCAATTGCTGGCGCTCAATCCCAGCCTGACGCGCGAGAGCGTCATTCAGATTGGGCAGGTGCTCAACGTCGGCGGTACGCCGCAGGCCGCGACGCCTACTCCGCTACCCACCACGACCGATCCAGCGGCTGCGACGCCGACGGCAACTGCGGCTGCGATTACCACACTGGCGACCTCGACGCCTGCGCCCAATGGCACGCCTGCGCTGGCAAATTCCGGCTTATGTCTGAGTGCGTTTGAGGACACCGATGGCAGCGGCGCACGCGAACCCGCCGAGACAACGCTGGTGGCCGGGGTGCGCTTCGACGTGATTGATGCTCAGAATCAAACCGTTGCCACGTACACCAGTGATGGCGTCGAGCCGCTTCATTGTCTGAGCAATCTGCCGGATGGCCGCTATACGATCAACATCACACCGCCTGCCGGGCAGACCGCCACCACCGACGCCAAGTGGCTGGTGTCGCTACTATCGAGCACCAGTTTCACCATCAACTACGGCAGCCGCATCGCGCCGGAACCGACCGCCACGTCTGCGGATGCGCCCGCGCCTACCGCTCAGGCTGAGGCCGCTGCGACACCCGCCCCGGCGGCCCGCACTACGGGCGTGCCGTTGGGCCTGCTGATCGGCGGGGCGCTGATCCTGTTGGCCATCGCCGCCCTGGCTTTTGCCGTCAGTTCACGCCGGCGCTAATTCCCATCAACGAGTTTCCGTTATGCGCTTTCAATCTTTTGCTCGATTTTTTGCCATCGGTGTGATCGCGGCCGTTGGCTTGCTTGGCCTGTCGCTTGATCGTGAGGGGCGCTCCGCGCAGGCCCAAACGGCGGCCACGGCCACGCCCCGATCGACCTCCACCCCGATCGCGTCCGGCGCGCTCACGTACACCGTGAAGAGCGGCGATTCCTTCAACGCCATCGCGCGCCGATTCAATTTGACGCCTCAGCAATTGCAGGCGTTCAACGCCATCACCAATACCAGCGTGATTCGGGTCGGCCAGGTGTTGATCGTCGCCGTAAGCACCTTCACGCCGACGCCAGTGCCGACGGATACGCCCGCGCCGACCTCCACGGCCACGCCCACCGAAACGCCGACACCCGTGCCGACGGCCACTGCAACGGTCGAGCCGACCGCAACGGCAACCCGTCAACCGGCCGTCGTCGAACCGCCTGCCACCATCGTCGCGCCAGAAGCGGTGACGCCGCCTGCGTCCACCGGCATCCCGTTAGACGTGATCGTCGTCGGCGCGGTGATGCTCTTCGCCGTTATCGGAATTTTCATCGGCTTCCGCACCCAACGCGCCTGATCGAGGTCATGCTCAGTTATCGGTTGCGCCGCTTGCTTCGATCGCCCCATGTGCTGATCGGTCTGATCGCGGCCGTGACGCTGGCCGTTGCCTATCAAGTCCGCGCGCCGCTGGCGCTGGACATGGCGTCTGACAGCGAAGAAATTTACCTGACCCGCGGCTTCTATCCGCCGGAAGAAACGTTTGGCGTCACCTATCGCTGGACCAGTGGCGATGCGCAGTCGATTTTCCCCGGCGCGGGCAGCGGCACTGCGTTGAAACTCAGCCTGAATCTGCATGAATTTCGCCCTGCCCCGTTGATGCCGCAGCCGGTCACGCTGGCGTTGAATGGCCGCGACGTCATCTCCTTTACGCCCGATACCAATCTGCAAGCCTACTCATTCGATCTGCCACCGATTGCGGATCTGCGCGGCGACGCCGTACTTGAACTGCGTTCGGACACGTTCATCCCCAAAGACACCCTTCCCAACAGCACCGATGATCGCTCATTGGGGCTATTCGTTGATCAAATCAAATTGGAGTATGGCGCGGGCTTGAACATGCCGCCTTTGATCACGTGGCTGCTGCTCGTCGCCAGCGTGATCGGCGCGTACGGACTGAGTGGCTCAATCGGGCTGAGCGGGCGCGTGAGTGGCGTCATTGGCGTGATCATGTTGTTCGGCGTGAGTGCGGGCGTGATCGGCTTGCGCACGTTTACCGCGCATAATGCGCCGTGGCTGGCCGCGACCGTGATCGTCAGTTGGTTGATTGTCCTAAGGCTGCAAGATGCCAAAGGCAAGCGGCAAGCTCAACCGGAGAGTGTTCGATCAACCGTCTTCCGTCTCCCGGTGTCCGTTTTGGTCTTGGTGCTGGCGTGGCGCATCGCGTTGGTGCTGGTGCCCATTTTCGGCGCGGATGTGGCCGGGGTGCGCGAATGTTGCCCGGAGGTGCTGCCCAAACCGATCGAGTCGTGGAACGACGCCGCCTTCACCACGTGGTATCGCTGGGATGCGATCTGGTACGGCAGCATCGCGCGCGAGGGCTATCAATACTTCGGCGACCGCGAAGCCTCGAATGTAGCTTTTTTCCCAGGCTTTCCGCTGCTCAACGGCCTGGTCAGCCGCGTGACCACGCTGCCCGTGGACGTGAGCGGGCCGATCGTGTCTACGCTGTTGACGTTGATCGCGTGCGGGTTGTTGTATCGGTTGACCTTGCGCGAAACGAACGACGATGACACCGCGCAGCGCTCGATGCTGTATCTGCTGGCGTTTCCGGCGGCGTATTATCTGGCTTTGGGCTTCAGCGAGGCGTTGTACACGGTGGCGGTGTTGGCGGCCTTTACGCTGGCGCGCGAGGGCAAATGGGGCTGGAGCGGGCTGGCCGCGTTTGTGGCGGGCTTGACGCGGTTGCACGGTGCGCTGCTGATTGTGCCGCTGGCCTATGAGTATCTGCGCCAACAGCGTTGGCAATGGCGCTCGATTTTCACGCTGCGCGCCATCGGGACGTTAGGCGCGCCGTTGGGCGTGCTGGCGTTCTTTGGTTATCTGGGCGTGCAGTTCGGTAATCCGCTGGCCTATTTGGACACGCAAGCCCTGTTTTTTAAGGGCATTCGCGCCGAGGCTTTTCCCACGTTTCCGGGCACGACGCTGGCCAATGCGATCTATGGCTTGCTGAATTACACGCCTTCGACGGAAAGCCTCGCCGTGGTGAGTGCGTTGCTGTTGTTGCTGTTCCTGACGTTGGAAGTGTGGGCGCGCTTGCCGCGGGTGTATGGCCTGTACATGCTCACGGTCGTGTTGTTCTCACTGACCAGCGGCGATTTAATTTCGTTGCCGCGCTTCGTTTTGCCGATGTTCCCCGGCTTCATGGCGCTCGGTTTAATCGGTCGCCGCCCCTGGCTCGATCGCTTGATCTTGATCGTCGGCCTGATCTTGCAAGGCGTCCTCGCGTTGATGTTCACCAAAGGCTACTGGATTGCGTGATCTTCACGCACCACGCACCACGTTGCCCTTACTTCAACAACAAATAACGGCTGATTTCAAAATACTGTGTCGGCGCATCGACGTACGTTGGCTCGCCCTGTTCCAAAATGCGCGGCCCTAATAGCGGCGCGGGATCAATGTGAGTCCACGTGAGCGCCGAAACATACAGCATCGACGGTTCGGACGTGGTCTTGCGCAGCAGTTGAATCAGGCCAAACATCGACGGCTCGTCTTCAGCCAGCAGCCAGATTTTATCTGCAAAGGCATACGGCGCGGCCTGCGGAATAAACCAGTTGTCCGCCACGATCACTCGCTCCGGCGCTTGCCGTATCACTTCCGACATGAATTCGCTGGCGATCTGATTTCGATACATGAAGTCAACGCCGCGCCATGTTGAATACGCGCCCGCGATAAACAACACCGCGCTGATCAACGCCAACCCGATTTGATCCCCGCGCCCGAGCGTGCCCCACGCCCGAGCGAGCCGCGTGACAACCACGACCGTCAGCGGCGCAATCGCGGGCAGCAAAAAGCGTGGTCCCCACTGAATGCCGCCTTCAAAGGGACTGATGATCAACACCAATGCAATATAAGTCAGCGAAGTGATGAACAGCAGGCGCGCCGTGACGTGGTATATGGTGCGCGCGGCGAGCGGAACGAGCAGCAGCAAGATCAGTGGAAACGTCGAGAGTAGATCGCTGGGGCGTTGATCTTGGGTCAGTCGCCACGTCGTGAGCGCGGCCACGCCGATCAACAGCGCCATCAACAGCCAGCGTCCGCCGCGTTGAAGGCGTGGGGGCGATTTTTGAAGGCGCTGCAACACGGTCACCAGCAAGGCCAGCCCCGCCGCGCCGCTGAGCAGGGCCAGCAGCACCTCTTGCCCCGCACCCGCGATCGGCCACAGCATCACCTCATTGTGCCCGGTCGTATCGCCCAACCGCGTCAGCATTTGATCGCCACCTAGGCCGGGGATGTTTTGCGCGAGACGCGGCCCCAGCGGGCTGCCCCACGTGATCACTTCATACAACCACCATGGCCCGGCCGTGATCAGGCCGCCCAGCGCCACCCAGCGCAGTGGCAGCAGCACGCGTTCCAGCATGTGGCGCGGCGAATAGGTTGCCATCTCGACTGAGGCCGAGGGTTCGCGGCGAATTGCGCCCCAGCCGATGAGGACGGCGAGCGGATACACATACAACTCGGCCCGCATGGTCAAGCTCAAGCCGATGGCCGCGCCCGCCGCAATCAGCCAGCGCGCGGGCCGGTAATTCTCATTCGCTTTGCTCAAGGCGGCCAGCGCCAGCAGGGTCAACAGTGTGCCCAGTGTGTGTTCCCAAAACTCCAGGGAATAGATCAACGTTGGGCTGCCAACGCCAAGCACGATCGGGACGAGTGAGGCCCATCGGGTTGGCGTGATGCGCCACGCCAGCCACGCCGCTACGATCACGATCAGCATCCCGCTCAACCACGGCACGATCAGCAAGCCGGCATGTCCGAACACGCCATACAACAGCACGCTGATCCAGATGAAGGGCGAGGTATATTCGGAGTAGGGCAGGCCGTTTCGCCACAAAAACCACGGCGGTACAAACGGCGAATATTGATGGTCGGGGTCGTACGTCGCGCCGGGATAATCGATCGGGGCGAGCAACTGGCCGGTGTGCAAGATGCCCTGCACTTGCCACAACTTCACGCCCGCATCGCCCGTGCCAAAGCCGCGAATCGACGCCGCGCGCAGACCGAAGGCCGTTTGCAGCGCCACGACGACCAGGACGGTGATGAGCAACAATCGGCGGGGAGCCAGTATCCAGCGCACAGATCGATTAGTCGTAAAGAGCATAGCAGGCCGCACAGCCTAGTTTTTAAGCCACGCCAGCGCCGACGCGTGATCGAAAAAGACCGAGACCTGATAACCGTTGTTCTGGCACACGGCCTCGAAGAACTTCATGTTTTTCCTGAACTGCGGCGGCACGACAACGGCCATCCGCATCGCATGCGAGATGCCCAGGGCGGCGTAGCGTTTGGGCAGATTGTAAATATCCAGTGTCTGCAGCGCATCTGCTTCGAGGCTGGTATGATCGAGCAAGCAGCGCAGGCAGCCATGTTGCTGGAGCAAGCGAGCGCCTTCGTTGCGCATCTGCGTCGCCGACTCAATCTCGATCACGCCGGCCGTTTTGACCACCAGGATGTCATCCGCTTCATCATAGGTCATTTGCCACTGCATCACGCATCTCCTTTAGCCGGGCACTGGCCTGCCGTTTATTTTCGCAGATGATACGGCACATCGATAATCACCCGTTGATAGCCGCGATTTCGCCGATTATACAACAGCGCCGACTTGATCAACGCGGCCGATTGATTGTGCAGCAAGCCGTGCCACCACTTGGCGGGCACAAATTCCGGCAGCACGATGGCCGCTTGCTGGCCGTCATTGCGCTGTAGATCCGTCTCGTCCAGAAAGTCCAGCAGCGGCCCCACGATCGAGCGGTATGGCGACGATTTGATCACCAGCGGCACATCGGGAAACCAGTCCTGCCACGTCTGGCGCACGCGCTCGCCCGCGCCCGGTTCCAGTTCCACATACACCACCGTCACATCATTCGAGATCGAGCGCGCAAAATCGATCGCTTCCACGATGCCGCGATGTACGCCCGAAATGGGCATGACGATGCGCGGGGGTGGAAACGGCTTGATCGAGGGCGGCAGGCCGCGCAGCGTCAACTGCTGCCCCACCGCCCGATAGTGCCCGCGGATCCGATAGAATATCACCACCGCGATCGGGATCAGCGCGATCGTGATCCACGCCCCTTCCGCGAATTTGCTGATCGCCACCACGCCGACGGTGATGGCCGTGACCAACGCGCCCAGCCCGTTGATGAACATCTTCAGCGGCCAGCGTGAGCCGCGCTCGTGCCACCAATGGACGACCATGCCCGTCTGTGACAGCGTAAAGGCTAGGAACGCACCGATGGCAAACAGCGGAATCAGCGCGTGCGTGTCGCCGTTGAAGAGCACAATCAGCCCGCCGCCGATGATCGACAGCACGACAATGCCGTTGGCAAAGACTAACCGATCGCCCAGGCCCGTCAACTGGCGCGGCAAAAAACCTTCGGCGGCCAGCAGGGCTGCCACACGCGGAAAGCCCGCAAAACTGGTATTGG
>JAGOBP010000060.1 GCA_017999195.1 Thermoflexales bacterium | reverse complement strand
ATCACATCCAGACCAAGTTCCGCGATGATCCGCGCCCGCGCGCGGGCCTCATCCGCGTGCGCGAGTTCACGATGAAAGATTCGTATTCGCTGGACGTGGACGAGGCGGGGCTGGACAAGCAGTATCGCGCGCATTATCAAGCCTATTTCAACATCTTCAATCGCTGCGGCGTGCCCGCGATTGCGGTCGGTTCGGATGTGGGCATGATGGGCGGCAGCCTCGCGCACGAGTACATGTACCTCACGGCCGTCGGCGAAGACACGCTGATCTTGTGCCACAGTTGCGGTTACGCGGCCAATCGACAGATTGCGCGCTTTGCCAAATCGACGCCCGCGCCGGAAGACTTGCAGCCGATCGAAAAAGTGGCGACACCCGATTGCAAATCGATCGAGGCACTGGCGAATTTCCTCGGCGTGCCCAAGAGCAAGACGGCCAAAGCCGTGTTCATGATCGCCGGGCACGAGGAAGAAGGCGGCACGCGCGAAGAGTTTATTTTCGCGGTGGTGCGCGGCGATATGGACGTGAACGAAACCAAGTTGAGCAATGCCGTGAAGGCTGATTGGCTGCGCCCCGCGACCGATGAAGAGATTCGTGCGACGGGCGCAACGCCCGGTTACGCCAGCCCGATTGGCCTCTCCGGCGTCACGGTCGTCGTCGATGAAGCTGTGCCCGCTTCACCCAATCTCGTCGCGGGCGCGAACGACGCGGGCTATCACTTGCTCAACACGAACCTCGGGCGCGATTACACAGCGACCTTGATTACCGACCTCGCGGCGGCGGGTGATGGCGATGCGTGCGTCAACTGCGGACAACCACTCTACACCTCACGCGGCGTCGAAGTAGGCAACATCTTCAAACTAGGCACACGCTATTCCGCCGCGATCAATGCGACCTTCCTCGCGGCCGATGGGACCGAGAAGCCCATCGTGATGGGGTCGTACGGCATCGGTTCCGGGCGCTTGCTGGCGTGCGTGGCGGAAGAACATCACGACGATAAAGGTCTGCTGTGGCCCATCACCGTTGCGCCGTATCAAGTGCACCTCGTCGCGCTGGGCGAAGTTGAAACGGCCGATCGCGTCTACGCAGCGTTGAAGAAAGCGGGCATCGAAGTGCTGTACGACGATCGCAGCGAAAGCCCCGGCGTCAAATTCGCGGACGCGGACTTGATCGGCTTGCCCATTCGCTTGACCGTCGCGAGCAAAGCCCTGAAGAACGGCGGCATCGAGCTGAAACGCCGCGATCAAGCCGACAAAACCATCGTGCCCGAAGCTGATCTTATCGCGCGCGTGCGCGCGATAATCGTGTCGATGTACGAAGAGATCGCGAAGCGAGTGATCGAAGTTCCGTTTAAATGATGAGTGAGAAGTGAAATGGCATTTCAAGCAGGGCAACTAATGCCAAACTTAGTCAAACCAATAAAATTGGTCCTTTTGATCCTGATTCCGTTTTTACTCATTAGCGTCGCTTGCTTGTCTACAAGTGATTGTGGTTGGACTGCAACAGCTAAAGCGTGGATCGATCAAAATGAAAATGGTATTTGGGACAAAGGAGAACAACCTTTTCAAGGAGTTGTATTCCGGGCCGACGACGCAGTAAATTACTACGCTGAAACCGTAACACCTACAACGAGCAACTCCAAAGGCGCAGGTGAACTTTATCATCCTGGCGCCCAAACTTGCGGAAAGATCAGTTACCAAATTTACACCGATGTGCCTCAAGGCTACCGCCTCACTACAGCCTCGCGTTTAGCCATACAGGGCAAAAAGGCTGATTACTACGGGCCGTATCTTTTTGGATTCACTTCTTTGCCAGGAGTTCCAACTTCCATGCCGCCCCCACCGGCTCCAATTTGTAACACTTATCAGGTCAAGGGCAATCTAGTTAATGATATTGCGATTGCCCCTGATCAAAATACGTGGATAGCTACAGCTGGAGGTGGGGTATATGAGTTCGATCCTCATCAGAACGTTATAGCCACTTTCAGTTCCAAAGATGGATTAGCAGACAATACAGTTCGATCAATTACTTTTGATTCGAAGAACGCTATTTGGTTTGGAACGTATTCAGGTGTGAGTCGTCTTGAGGGTTCAACATGGAAATCTTATTCTCTCCAAGACAGGCTGATCTCAAATCATGTCCAGGACATCGCGATATCTGAAGATGGAATCGCATGGATAGCAACAGGCCACGGTATCTCGCGTTTCGATCTATCCCAAAATTCATGGACAAATTACACTACCAGCGGTAGTCCTGAGGATAATTACGCTACAAAAGTTATCATCGGTCCGGACAGTTCAGTTTGGTTTGGTTTATTGACTAATAAAGTAGCACGACTACTGCCGTCAAGCCCCAAGGAAACAAATCCGCTCAAGACAACAATTTCTTTCGACATCGTTGGTGTTAATGACATGAAACTTGCTCCAGATGGGGCAATGTGGATTTTAGGTAGCAGTGTAATTCGGTTTGACGACACTAATTCCAAAGTAACGGAATATAATTCAAAAACAAATAACGCTCTATTCAATCTACCTATATCAATTGACATTGCATCTGATGGGTCTGTCTGGATAGGCACAGATCGGGCAGGTGCTATCCACTTTGCAGCACCTGATGGTAATGGCAGCACAAACAGTGGAACAAACTTGAATACAGAAGATGGATTAGCAAGCGATCATATCTCTAGTATCGCAGTCGAACCAAGTGGCGCAGTTTGGTTTGGAACAGACAAAGGCGTCACCCGATGTGTGTTCCCCTACAAATGACTGGTAAAATTGCTTAGCGTGAAATAAATATGCAACTCATCACCTCGATCGAAAAATTCCAAAAAGCAAAATCAACCTTCAGCGGCTCATGGGGCCTCGTGCCGACAATGGGGTATTTACACCAAGGCCACTTGTCTTTGGTGAAGCGCGCCAAAGCCGACAACGATCACGTTGCAGTGAGTATCTTCGTCAACCCCACGCAGTTTGGGCCGAATGAAGACTTGGCCGCGTATCCGCGTGATCTGGATCACGACTTGAGTTTGCTCAAGTCACTCGATGTCGATCTGGTCTTCAATCCCACGCCCGACGTGATGTATCCGCCGAATTACCAGACCTACATCACGGTCGAAGATGTGACGAAATATCTGGAAGGCGCATCACGGCCGGGGCACTTTCGCGGCGTGGCGACGGTGGTGGCGAAGTTGTTCAACATCGTCGGGGCGGAGCGCGCCTACTTCGGGCAGAAGGACGCGCAGCAAACGATCGTCATCAAGCGTATGGTGGCCGATCTGAATCTGCCCATCGACATCATCATCTGCCCCACGCTGCGCGAAGCCGACGGATTGGCGATGTCGAGTCGTAACACGTATCTGGATGCCGACCATCGCCAGGCCGCGCCCGTGTTGTATCGAGCGTTGACGGCGGCAAAGAACGCGTTTGATCAAGGCGAACGAGACGGCGATCGACTGCGTTCGATCATGCGCGGCGTCATCGAAGCAGAGCCGCTGGCGAAGATCGATTACGTGTCAGCGGCGAACGCGACGACGTTGCAGGAATTGAACCCCCACCCCGCCCCTCCCCCGTCGCAAACAGCAGCGACAGGGGAGGGAGTATTGCTCTCGATGGCTGTTCGGGTGGGCAAGCCACGGTTGATTGATAATTTCTTGTATCAAGACGGTAAGTGGTTAACTGGTGAATTCGTAATCGGTTAATCACTCACTCGTCACTCGTTACTCGTCACCAGTTACTAGTCGACCAATTACTATGCTCCTCACTCTCGACATCAGCAACACCTCCATCAAAGCCGGAATTTTCAGCGGCAACAACCTGCTGGCGAGTTGGCGCTTCGCCACCGAGCGGCAGAAGTTGACCGATGATTACGCGATGCTGTTGTTGGGCCTGTTTCAGGCGGCAGGCATCCCGGCCAGCGAGATCGACGGCGTGTCGATGTCGTGCGTCGTGCCGCCGCTGCGCTCGGTCTTCGATGATCTGGCGCGCAAGTATCTGCATCTGACGCCCGTGATCGTCGGTCCGGGCATCAAGACGGGCGTGAAGTTGGCGGTGGATAATCCTCGCGAAGTGGGCGCGGATCGCGTGGTGAATTCGCTGGCGACGTATCGCCTGTACGGCGGACCCGCCATCGCGATTGCCTTTGGCACAGCGACCGTGTTTGATTGCATCTCCGCTCAAGGCGAATACCTCGGCGGAGCAATTGCGCCCGGTATGGTCACGTCGCTCGAATCGCTTACCCGATCGGCGGCGCAACTCTTTCAAGTGGAACTTGTCCGACCGCCCAAAGCGATTGGCAAAAATACGGTTACGACCATGCAATCCGGTGTTGTGCTCGGTTTTGCAGGTTTGGTCGAAGGTTTAGTCAAACGCCTGAGGAGCGAACTCGGTGATGCGAAGGTGATTGCGACGGGCGGCCTGGCCGAAGTCATCGCGCCTGCGACAGACGTGATCGATGTGGTTGATTTGCAGTTGACGCTGAAGGGGCTGAAGCTCATTTACGAATTGAATCAGTGATAAGTAACGAGTGACGAGTGATGAGTGAGAAGCAATCACTCGTCACTCGTCACTCGTTACTCGTCATCGCTAGTTATCATCTCACACTATGGATCAAATACCCCTCTTTCAAAACAAACATATTGTCCTGGGCATTTGCGGCGGAATTGCCGCGTACAAAGTGGCCGACCTCGCCAGCAAGTTGACACAGGCGGGCGCGCTGGTCGATTGCATTCTCACTGAGTCCGCGACGAAGTTCATCGGGCCGGTGACGTTTGCGGCAGTGACCGGCCGCGCCGCGCTGACGGACGCCGATCTGTGGCGAACCGACGCGCATGTGCCGCACGTGCAGTTGGGCGAAGCCGCCGACTTGATGATCATCGCGCCCGCCACGGCAAACACGCTGGCAAAGTTGGCGCACGGGCAAGCGGATAGTCTATTGACCGTGACCGCCTTAGCCGCACGTTGCCCCATCATTTTGGTGCCCGCCATGGATGGTGGCATGTGGTCGAATGCGGCCACGCAAGCGAATGTGGCGACGTTGCGCGAACGCGGCTTCCGCGTCTGCGGCCCGGCCATGGGCAGGATGGCCTCCGGCCTGATCGGTGAAGGGCGAATGGTGGAAACGCCTGAAATTCTAGGCTTTACGCGTGTGGTGCTGGGCAAGCGCGGCCCATTCAACGGCAAGAAGATTGTGGTCAGCGCGGGCGGCACACACGAAGCGATCGATCCGGTGCGTTTCATCGGCAATCGCTCGAGCGGGAAGCAGGGCTTCGCCCTCGCGCAGGCGGCAGTCGATCGCGGCGCGGAGGTGACGTTGATCGTCGGGGCGTCGGCGCTGCCGACGCCGTACGGTGCCACGCGCATCGATGTCGAATCGGCGCAGCAGATGTGCGAGGCGGTGTTGGCGGCCAGCGCAAACGCCGATGCGCTGATCATGGCGGCGGCGGTGGCCGATTTTCAAGCCGCGTCACAGGCCGATCAGAAGATCAAGAAAACGAAGGACACCGTTGAGATCGATCTGAAACTGGTGCGTACACCCGATATTCTACAGGCCGTGAAAGAGCAGCGCGAGAAAACGTCGGGGCCAAGAGTAACGATCGGGTTTGCGGCGGAAACGCAAAATTTGCTGGCAAATGCGACGAGTAAACTTCATAGCAAAGGCTTGGACTTGATCGTCGCGAATGATGTATCGGCCGTCGATGCCGGATTCGCCGTGGATACTAATCGCGTGACGCTGCTGGACGCGGGCGGCGGCATAGAACCATTGCCCATCATGAGCAAAGCGCAAGTAGCCGAACACGTCCTCAATCGCTTGGCCGCCCTGCTCAGTTAAGCCTCGTTAACCTCATTTGAAGTACAATTAAAGCGGCGGTCGCGGATCGCCGCTTTATCATTTCTCACCCAGAAAGAAGACCCATGCCCGAAGCCTTTAACGAGCAGTTGGCCGTACAAATCGATCACTACATCGAGCGGTTGTATGTGCCGCCCGATGAAAGCCTGACGCAAAACTTGAAAGACGCCGCTGCCGCCGGGTTGCCCGTCATCAATGTGTCGCCGAACGAAGGCAAGTTGTTGTGCTTGATCGCGAAGATGTGTCGCGCCAAACGCATTCTGGAGATCGGCACGCTGGGCGGCTACAGCACCACCTGGCTGGCGCGCGCCCTGCCCGTCGATGGCAAATTGATTACGCTGGAACTGGATGCGAAACACGCCACCGTGGCGCGGCATAGTCTTGATCGGGCGGGCGTGAGCAATCGGGTGGAGATTCGCGTGGGTCGCGCCGTTGATTCGCTGCGCACGCTGATCGATCACGTGGAGACGCCGTTCGATTTGATCTTCATCGACGCCGATAAACCGTCGTATCCCGATTATCTGACGTTGGCGATGCAGTTGACGCGCCCCGGCACGATCATCCTGGCCGACAATGTGATCCGCAACGGGCGCGTGCTGGACGCACAATCGACCGATGCGAACGCGCGCGGCGCACGCGCTTATAACGCGGCGATTGCGGCGCATCCGCGTCTGGAATCGATCGTGTTGCCGATTATCCGCGAAAACTTGGACGGGTTAGCCGTTTCCATCGTGACGAGCTAAACCCATTACGTACTACGGGGGCTTACATGCAACTCTTTTTTCTGCGTCACGGGCTAGCCGATTGGCCCGATTGGGACGAAACACAGGATCACTTGCGACCATTGACCAAAGAGGGCCTGAAGAAGATGAAGGCCGAAGCCAAAACGCTGGCGCGGCTGGGCGTGCAGTTCGATGCGATCTTGTCCAGTCCGTACACGCGCGCCGTGCAAACGGCCGACATCGTGGCTGAAGTGTTGGGCAAAGATGTGATCGAGGACGCGCGCCTCGCGCCGGGTTTCAATCTGGAGCGATTGAGCGCGATCGTGACGCGTTATCCCACGGCGCAGGCGCTGCTGTTGGTGGGCCACGAGCCGACGTTTAGTTCTACAATCACAGCCTTAATCGGCGGCGGACGCCTCACGCTGAAAAAAGGCGCACTCGCGCGCGTCGAAATCACTTCGTTTGATCCGTTGAGCGGCGACTTGCTGTGGCTGCTGCAACCTAAAACTCTCATCAGTTGAGGTGAGTATGAACGACCCACTATCGCCCTTCTTTCACTTTCGTGAGTTTCGTTGGGAAGATATTCCGGCCATTGTGGACATTAGCAATCTCACTTGGCCCGATGATCCCAACACCGTCGAAAAAGAGGAATACGACGAACGCACCTATCCGGCCGATAATCCGCGCTTGCGAGTGGCGGTTGAAAACGCCGCTGGGCAGTTCATCGGGCTGGGCGTTTGCTTGCGCCCGTTCTGGATGCAGGCTCCCGGCGTGTATTTCGTCTGGCTGATCGTCCACCCCGATTGGCGGCGGCGCGGCATCGGGCAGGCGCTGTTGCCGCAATTGGAAGCCTATGGGCGCGCACAAGGTGCGGATAAACTGTGGGCTGGCTGCCGCGAAGATCATGACTACTCAAGCCGCTTTCTGGAGCAGGCGGGCTATCACAACTTTGGCCGGCGCTTCGAATCCATGCTCGATCTGACGACCTTTGACATCACTCCGTATGCCGCCGTGTTCGATCGAGTGCAGCAGGTCGGTTTCGAGATCGTGAATTACGTGGCTGAGAGCGCGATCAACCCGACCACATATGCGCAGCTATTCGAACTGGATGAAGCCACGCGCGGCGATGTGCCGTGGCCGGGCGGCGCGCGCAGCGTGATGACGGAAGAGCAATTCCGGCAGCGCTTCTTTGAAGCACCCAACGCTGATCCGAGCGGCATCTTCATCGCCAAACAGCACGGGCGTTTTGCCGGTTTCACCATGGTGAAATACGAACCCGATCATCCCGCGCATACCATGATGACGGGCGTGCGGCGCGAGTATCGCGGCCACGGGCTGGCGCTGGCGCTGAAAGTCCGCTCGATCCAGCAGATGATCGAGCGCGGCTGCACGCAGGCGTTGACCAACAACGACACGGCCAATCCCTCGATTTTGCATTTGAACGAACGGCTGGGTTATCAAAAACGCCCCGCCGATTTGCAATGGGAGAAACGCCTGTAAATGGACGCTTATCAGACAATCCTCTCCATCCGATCGGTCCGTCACTTCGATCTAAGCAAGCCGATCAGCGACGAGGTGTTGCAGCGCATCTTGCAAGCAGGCCGCATGAGCGGCTCCAGCAAGGACACGCAGCCGTGGTGGTTTATCGTGGTTACAGAGCGCGAGACGCTGACTGCGCTCTCGAAGTGCGGCAACTTCGCGCAACACATCGCGGGCGCGGCAATAGCGATTGCCCTCGTCTTCGATCCGCAGTTCTATCGCGGCGAATTCGATTCCGGGCGCTGCGCGCAAAACATGATGCTGGCCGCGTGGGCCGACGGCGTGGGTTCGTGCCTCGCGTCGATGCACCGCGAAGACGATACGAAAGCCGTGTTGGGTGTGCCCAATCAATATCGCTTGCAACACATCATCTCGTTGGGTTACCCATTGCCGGTGGCACACACTCTGCCGATCGTGCCGCAGCGCAAACGCAAGCCGCTAGAGGAAATTGTGATGCGGGAGAAATGGACTATGACGAGTAATGAGTGACGAGTGATAAACCAATCACAGGTCACTCGTCAATCGTCACTTCTCACTTTTCACCATTCTGTGCTACAACACTTTCATCAAGGAACATCATGTCCAAAATCCAAATTCGGCGCGGAGCCGAAGTCTTTCATAATCGCGACATCCAGATCGAAGTGCCGCGCGACTATTCTGCAGTGGCGGAAGCCGCCAATCAAGTCACGCGCGGCATCCTGACTGACTATCCCAAGACCCGCCGCCTGTTCGAATCGCTGCTGGCCGATCCGCGCGTGACCGCACATTGGGAAATGGCCAACTACACCGCTGTGATGAAGTTGGGCTTCAACGATCACGGCCCCGTGCACGCGCAAATTGTCACCGCCTCGGCCATGCAGATGATGCAACTCTTGCACGCGCGCGGCGTGCCCTTCGACGTCATCGAGTCCGGCGCAGGCGATCTGGACGACGCGCACGTGGTGGTGCTGGCCGGCATTTTGCTGCACGACATCGGCAATCAGATCCATCGGGTGGGCCACGAAGCGTTCAGCGTGGCCCTGGCGCAGCCTGTCCTGGAGCGGCACTTCACACCCATCTATGGCGACGATCCTGAAAAGATGCAGGATCTCATCGGGTTCACGCTCTCGACCATCGCCTGTCACGATTGCGATCCCGCGCCGCTGCTCATGGAAGGTGCAGTGGTGGCCGTGGCCGACGGCACCGACATGACCAAAGGCCGCGGCCGCGTGGCCTTCGATCTGGGCAAGATCGATATTCATTCGGTGTCGGCCTTAGCCATCGAAGCGGTCAAGATCCAGGCGGGCGCCACCAAGCCGATCGAGATCATCGTGTCCCTGAGCAATTCAGCCGGTATCTTTCAAGTCGAGCAAATTCTGGCGCGCAAACTAACCGTCACACCGCTGCGCGACTACGTCACCATTCGCGCCATCGCCGCCACCGATTTTCCCGAAGTTGATCAACGCATCATTCATAGCGTGATCTATGAAAACGGGCGTTTTCGCGTGGACGATAGCCTCACCAAGTAAATTCATTTTCAGGAGGACATCATTCCTGCTCAACTTTTCATCCAACTCGATCGCGCCACGGCGGCCTATCGGCCCGGCGAAGTCATCCGTGGCACGCTGCATGTCGTGGCTCGCTCTGAATTGCGGCCGCGCGGTATCATGCTGCACGCCATCGGCGACGAAGTGACGTCGCTTGGCCCCAACGTGGCCATGGCCGAACATACGCATCCGTTCAATTTGTCGTTCAGCTTGTGGTCGCCCACCACCGAGCAAGACAAACTGCCCGCGGGCGAACACACTTTTCCGTTTGAGTTTGCGCTGCCCGCCAATTTGCCGCCCACGTTCAAAGGCGAACTCACCACGATTGACTATCGGCTGGAAGCAAAAGTCAACCGGGTGCTGGCCACTGACCTGCACGCTGAGCAGCGGCTCGTGGTGCGCGTGCCGCCGCCCGTCGATGCGGACAAACCCTTGCGCGCCTCAGCCCACTTGCAGACCGGCCTGACGTTGGAACTGGAATTGAAAGCCAGCGGCTTTTGCCCCGGCGATCATGTGCTGGGCACGCTGCACCTGATTGGCACGCCGCCCGCGATCAAGACCGCCGTCGTCGAAGTCTATTCACGCGAGAAAGGCGAAGCGCGCGAATTTGCCGATCATGTGGAGCATCTGCGCGTGCGCGCCGAGATCGATCCGGCGCAGTTCAGCGGTGGTGCGCCCTGCCCGATCGATCTGCCGCTGCCTGACGACGCCGATCCGTCCTTTGTGGGGCAGCACTCAGCCAAGACACGCTACGTGCGCGCGCAGCTCACTTTTGCCGACGGCCACACCCTCACGACCGAGGCCGTTATCCGCGTGGGACAACGCGATCAATGACCAATAACCAATGACAAACCTCATTGCCTTGTCTGATCATTTTTCATTGGTCATTTTTCATTTGTCATTGTGAATTGCCGATGGGCATTCTGTATCTGGGCACACAGGGATTTGCGTATAAAGACTGGGTGGGCAACTTCTATCCCACCCACACGCCGCCCGACGACTATCTGAATCACTACATCGAGCAGTTCCGCGCTGTGGAGTTGGACAGCACGGCCTACGGCGTGCCGCAAGCAGGCACCGTGCGTGCCTGGTATGACCACACCCCGCCCGATTTTGTCTTCACCGCCAAGTTCCCGCGCACCGTCACCCTCGCCAAACAACTCGCGGTCGATGAAGCGCGCCCGTTTCTGGATGCGATGCAGCACCTGCGCGAAAAGTGCGGCCCGCTGTTGCTGCAATTTGCACCGGACTTCGGGCCTGATCGGGCCGCCGAGCTCGATCGGTTTTTGGGCGATCTGCCGCGCGCTTTCCGGTATGCCGTTGAGTTTCGCCATGCGGGCTGGACTCAAATCTACGGAGAAATTCTGACGCGGCAGCGCTGCGCGGTGTGTCTGCATGATCTGCACTATCCCAAGGCCGCGCCGACGACCACGAATTTTACGTATGTGCGCTGGCTGGGCAATCGCACACAGTTGACCAGGTTCAATCGCAGCCAGATCGATCGCGGCCGGGAGCAGGCGTGGTGGAGCGAGGTGCTGCGCGCGCAGCTGGGCAAAGGGCAGGATGTGTACGGCTTTGTCAATAATTGCTGGTCCGGCCACGCCCCCACGGCGGCGCGACAATTTCAGGCACTCATCAGCGGCCGCGCCCAATAATCGGGCGTGCTTAAAAAGAACGGGCGGCATCTTTCGATGTCGCCCGTTGTGCATTAAGTGGTGTTCAGTTACAGCGCGCCAGCAGCGCGCGGAGGGCGTCTTTCGCCACACGATACTCCGGCTCAACTTCGAGCGCGGTTCGGTAACAGCGCAGTGCTTCGCGCCACGGGCCGATCGTTTCGTAGACGCGCCCCAGGTTCAGCCACGGAAAGTGCGGCGATTCGTAGCGGGTAGCCCGCGTGGCCCGCTCCAACCATTCGATCGCTTCACGCTGGCGCCCCTGCTCCACCAGATACGCGCCGATGTCGTTGTAAGGATTGCCAAACGCCGGATCGACCTCGATGGCTTTCAGGCACTCCGTAATCGCGTCTTCGTAACGATTGAGAAACGAATAGCACCAGCCCAAAAACGTGTGCGCTTCAGCCGTCGAGTAGACTTCGATGCTGGCTTGATACAATGCGATCGCGTCGGCCAGTTCGCCGTTGAGTTGTTGCGAGTAGGCTTCGCGCCACAGTTCTTCGGCGCGGACCCGGGCGGAAACAAAGTCATCCATGGTTGGCCTCCGGCAAAATCATAACACAGAGACCCGTCGCGTCAACCGGGCGGTAGGCTGCCCGGATGTTACAAGCCCAACGCCGCCAGCGCCTGCGTCAGCCAGCTGCCCGCCGTATTAACAGCTTGCCGCGCTTCGTTAAAGTCCAGCGCGCCAATGTTGCCGCCGCCGGACAGACAGATGTTGGCGATCTGCGTCACCTTGCTGGCTGCAATAAAATCGACTGCTTGCCGGTACTGGGCGTAAGCGCCCTGTTGATTGGCGGGTACGTCATAGGTCGGCGCATTGACGATCGCCACATAGCTTTCCATGAAGGCGACGCAGCTCTCGGTGCCGCCGCCGTGGTACAGGCGATCCATGGTGCCGCCGATGGCCTCGACCGCATTGCGCGTCCGCTTGATCGTGTCGGCCAGCGGTGCGGCAGCAGGCGCTTTGGTGGCCGCCGGTTTGGGTGTGGCGGCTGGTGCAACGGCGGTCGGTACTTTAGTAGGCACGGCCATGACGGCGACTTGATCGGGCGGCACTTTGACACTCACATTATCAAGCGACACTATCAG
>JAGOBP010000544.1 GCA_017999195.1 Thermoflexales bacterium | reverse complement strand
GGCGTGGGCGACCAGTTGACGCTGACCACGCCCCAGACGGTAACAACGCTGATCGTGCCTGATCTCGTCGCCCAGATCGATCGGGCAACGGCAACCGTGTACGGTCGGGCACCCGCCGGGGCTTCGTTGCGCGTCGATCTCACGTCGGCGGGACGATCGAAATGGGTCACGGCCACAGCCAGTGGCGGGTACACGGCGACCTTTGCGGAGGCCGCACCGTTAACGTCGGCTTTCGGCACATTGACGTATCTGGCGGACGACGTCAAGCAGGTGACCATGGGCTTCTCGACCGGGCGCTGGACGATCGCCTTGGGCGAACGGTGCACGGATATCGTGGCGGAGATGATGGGCAAGGCGCTGACCGTGACGCTGGAGTCGCCACCGGGCACCGTGCGTGAGGTCATTACGCATCCCGCGGGGTATGGCAACAACTTTACGGATTGTTTTAACCGCCAGATTGAGTCGGGCGATCGGTTGGTGCTGACGTATCCAGCGGGCGTGAGCAGTACGTTCACGCCGCCCGCGTTGACGGCGCAGCATGACTACGCGCGACAAACGGTCACAGGGCGGTCGCCGGCCGGAACGCTGATTGAAGTGACGGCGGACAGCCGCTCAGTGGTGCGGCATGTGTGGAGCGACAGCGCGGGGCAGTATGGCGCGGACTTCAGCGATCATCCGTTATCGATCGGGTCGCTGGTTCAGGTGAACCTCACCGACGCGGCGGGGAATATCACCCTGCGGCGCTTGACGGTGATGGGGTTGACGCGGTATCTGCCGGTGCTCCTCAAGTGAAACCCGGCTTGCGTCTTGACTGCGGGCCGCTTACAATGAGGCGGCCAATCATCTTTGTGGAGGACTACCATGAACCAGGACATCGAGCGGGTGTTGATCGACGAAGCCAGCATCGCGGCGAAAGTGGAAGCGATGGCCGCCGAGATTTCAGCGGCTTATCGGGATGTGGACGAACTGATTTTGGTGTGCATTCTCAACGGCGCGTTCCGCTTCACGGCCGATTTGGAATCGCACCTGACCATACCGTACAACATCGACTTCATGTCGCTGAGCAGCTATCCCACTGCTTCGACCAAGGCCACGGGTGAAGTGCGCGTGCTGCTGGATGTGAAGAACAGCCTGCATACCAAGCACGTGCTCATCATCGAAGACATCATCGACAGCGGGCACACGCTGAATTATTTGTACCAAATGCTGGGGACCAAGCATCCCGCTTCGCTGCGTTCGTGCGCGTTGGTAAGCAAGACCGAGATGCGCGAGGTGGACGTGAAGGTGGACTGGATCGGCTTTCACGTGCCGAATGAGTGGCTGGTGGGTTACGGCCTGGACTGGCACAACAAGTACCGCATGCTGCCGTACATCGGGGTGTTGAAGCCGGAAGTGTATGGGGGATGAGTGATCAGGGACTTAGGATCGGGGATCAGGCGGCCAACTCCTGATCCCCGATCCCTGATTAACTGATCCCTATTCTGTTCTGCCCCGCGACTTCAGATACAACTTGTACGCCTGATACAACACGGGGTCGTACACCCGATCGAAGGCCCCGGCGAAGCGAATGACTTTGCCGCCGAAGCCGCGCTTGAAGCGATACACGCCCCACAAATCGTCGTTGCGCTCCAGATATTGCGCCTCGAGCGTCGCTTCATCTTCGTCGGGGATGCCCCATAGATCATATTCTTTACAGCCGCGTGATTTAGCCCATTGCATGGCCGCCCATTGCAGCGCGTAGTTGGGCATACGCTGACGTTCGGCCTCGCCGGATGCGCCGTAGAAGTACCACGCACGCTCGCCCAGCGCAAACACAAATACACCCGCCAGCACTTGCCCTTCGTACGTCGCTACCAGCAAGCGGGCGTGATCGCTGGCCCCGAACAGCTTAAACACCGCCTCGTAATACTCCGCCGAGTGGACGGAGAAGCCATCGCGTTCGCCGGTAACTTCCATCAGGCCGTTGAAGGCCGCTAAATCATCGAAGGTCGCTTCGCGCACGACGACGTCTTTTTTCGCCGCCAAGCGAATGTTGTAGCGCGTCTTGGGGTGCATCGCCGCCAAAATCGCTTCGTCGTCGCGCGTCAGATCGATCGTGACGGTGCGCGGCGGCTGCACGGTCTGCGGGCTGGGCCGAAAACCCAGGGCGGCCAATCGGGTGGAGAAGCGCAGTTCGGTTAATCGATCGGGTTCCAACTTGAGCAGAATCGCGCGACGGCGCTTCATCAACCGATCGAGTCCGTGCAGCAACTCGGCGCTGAGCGCCTCATCATCAAAGTTGAGCAGTGGGCCTTTGGGAATGTAAGCCAATGTACCCAGACGCATCGGCAGGCTGCGAAACAGCACCAGCGCGCCCGCCACGATGTGCTGATCGTGGGTTACGGCAATGCGATCGGTTGACCACTCAAACTGCGATTTGAGTTCGCCCCAGCGCGAGGTCTGTAAAATGTGGGCGTGCGGCTGGGAGGCGACGAAGGCATCCCATTGGTCGGGGGTGGGTTGAATAATCATCACCCGCGATTATAGCACGCGCCGCGCTTCGGCCCTAAGCGCAGACCTTTGTCAGTCTTAAGGCGGATGACGCCGGGCGGGTGCGATGCTAAACTGAACGCAGATAATCAATCTGGAGGTGTGAGATGAAATCGAACGCGCGACTCTTCTGGGGTTTGGCCTTCATCGTGATGGGTGCCCTGTTTTTGGCGGAACGATTGAACGTATTGCCCTTTGGGCTGAATTTTGGGCTATTCGTGTTTGGCGTGCCGGCGGCGCTGTTCTTGCTGGTGTTCCTCAGCGACCGGCGGCAGTGGTGGGCGTTGATTCCGGGCAGCATTTTGGCCGGGCTGACGTTGGTGGTCTTCAACGGCGATAACCGGTTGATGTCGAACGACCAGGCGGCCAGCATATTCTTGTTCAGCGTGGCCTTGCCCTTCCTGCTGATCTACATCTTCGACCGCAAGCAGTGGTGGGCGTTGATTCCTGGCGGCGTGGTGACGGTCATCGCGCTGATGCCGACGCTGACGAATGCCAACTTGTCGGGCGAGTTTATCGGCGGGGTGTTCTTCCTGGGCATGGCGGCGGTGTTTGCGCTGGTGCGGCTGGTGACGCTGGGCGACCCGCGCATGGCTTGGGCCTGGTGGCCGGCGGGAATTCTGGGCGGCTTCGGCTTGTTCATCATGCTCATGGGCACGGTCGCGTCGCAATACTTCTGGCCCGTGATGTTGATTGGCCTGGGTCTGCTGGTGCTGGCGCGTGGTTATCTGCCCCGCTCACACTCGCACTAACACACAGTGCGACTGACAACAAACCCGCCTCAGATCGAGGCGGGTTTTGTTTTGATCAA
>JAGOBP010000543.1 GCA_017999195.1 Thermoflexales bacterium | reverse complement strand
CCGCTACACGGTCACGTACGCCGACAGCAGCGCCGACGCCTGAGCCAACCGGGTATATTGTCTACCTGACGCTGGTGATGCGTGAGGGGAGCTGGCTATGGCAAGCGGCAGTTCGGTGGGCGAGCTAACCTTTCGATTTATTTTCTAGCGGATTGTGTTGGCGTAATTGGGACGGCAGACAAAGCACAAGCTCCGACGCAGCCGTGGAGGTTGAACAGCCCAATGGCTTATGCCAGACCGTTTCTTGCGTTCGCGATTCGCGGTCACCCGTCGGTCCGCTGGTAGCGCGCCAGCGCTTGTTCGCGGGCGGCAATCGCCGCGAGGGCTTGCTGCAGGCACCGTTCAATCTCAGCGGTGGATAACTCAGCCAAGTCTTGGGAGAGTTTTTCTTGAGCAGCCCAGTACCGCTCTTCGTCCCACGGTAACGGGTGGGCCTCCAGCGCGTCGATGACTTCCGTCCAGCGCAGGCCGGGTTTCCAAACCGGTTGGAGGCCTTCTTGGGTTGAAAACAGGAGCAAATCAATCCAAGTTGCCAACGAGGTTTGCATAAACAGTTTGACGTTCTGCATGCCCTGCCGCAAGTGCACGCGGGCTTGATTGGCGGGAATCAGGTGGGGCGTGTAGGTCAGGATGTAATAGGCGTCTTCCGGATCAATGTAATGTTGTGGATTCGGGCCATAAATGAGCACGAGATCAACGTCGGTGGGATCGGGTTTGTCGGTCAAGGTGCTGCCAAACAGATAGAGCGTTTGCGGCACCACCGGAAAAGTGGCGAGATTAACCTGATCCAATCGTTCACACACGGTTCGGACTTTTCGCAGTGCGTCTTGGCGTTTCATCGACTGTTATCCTGGTTGAAATTGGCCGACGGGCGGCGCCACGCGCTTAACCAGACCGGCCAACGGGGGGATAAAGCGAGCGGACTGTGATCACAGTCCGCTCGTTTGATGGGCAGGCCTGCGCCTACTGCAGGTTGATCGGATCGAGGCCCAACGGATCGATCAGCACGCCGCCGCCCAGCGGCGAGCCCGCGCGCGTCTCCAGTTTCAGTTCGTGGACGATGGCGGGCGGCTGATAAGCTGCGCGGACTACTTCGGTCACGGCGGGTTGAACAGTCGTTTCGTTTAACATGTTAGCTCCTTGTGATATGCATGACGAATGTCAAGTAATGAGCAATGCGTGTTGTGCTAGTAGTTCAGCCGTCGCCTTGCCGCTGTCTTGCGTCGCCCGAACAGCAGCGCGCCCAACGCGGCGAATATTGCCCCCAGCGCGCCGATAAGGCCCGGCGACGTATTAGCCGTCGCCGTCAGATCGTTGAGCGTGATGGCGGTCGCTGCATCAATGGTGGAGTCGGCCTCATACGCGCCCACGTCGCACGCACTGCCGCCTTTGCCAGCGCCATTCGCCCGCCAACCCCCACGCTCGTCGGTGTTGGTGCTGGCGCAGCCATTGGTCCCGATGGGAATCTTGTCAATCGCCACACTGCCCGCGCCGAGCGCATGCGTGAAGGGATGCGGTTTGGTGCCGTTTGGCCCCAGCGCTTGTAGGTTCAGCGCACCACTGGTCACATTCTGCTGATCGCCCGTGCTGGTAAAGCCGCAACTCGTGGCGCTCTCAATGTTGTAGCCTGGTAAGGCGGAAGGTGGAACGTCTACGCAGTCGTAGCCATACGCCTGGTGCGCTACGATGCTGTTCTGCACATACATTTTGCCGGCGAAGTAGGAATTGTTGTAGAGGCCGCCGCCGCTGACGGCCGAGTTGTTGGTGATGGTGCTGTTGTTCACCGTCACCGTGCCGCTGCTGGCGATGCCGCCGCCGCGGCCGACAGCCTCGTTGCCGCTGAGGGTGCTGTTGCTTACTAGCAGCGTGCTGCCGCTGTTGAAGACGCCGCCGCCGTTGCCCGCCGTGTTGCTGGAGAGGGTGCTATTCTGCACCGTTGCCGTGCCTTGGTTGATGTAAATGCCGCCGCCGCGGCTGATGGCGTAGTTGCCGGTAATGGTGCTGTTCTGCACCGTCAGCGTGCCACCGGTGTGGATGCCGCCGCCCCAGATGGTATAGCCGCCGCTGAGGGTGGCCTGGTTGAGGGTCAAGTCACCAGAGGTGGTCGCGACTTTCAGAATGCGGAAATTGGTGACAGCCCCGGAGCGCTGAATCGTGCTGCCGTTGGCTTCAATCGTGATCTGGCTCGTGATGTCCGGCAAGGCGCTTAGGGTGTCCGTTGACAGGGCGGTCGCGTAACTGAATGTGGTGGAGGCGGGCAGGGTGATCGTGTCCGCGCCACTACCGGCCGCACAGTCAGGCCAGGTGCCCGCATCATTGTTGGCGTTGATGATGGCTTCCGCGAGCGAACAATTGCTGTTCGTCAGCAGTCCGCCCACGCCAGAGCCAACGGTGATGCTGACCGCATACGCCGTGGGCGTGCCCGCCAGCGCCAGCAGCAGCGCGGCGGCGGCCAGACCAGACGCCAATTTGCGCCGCAGGGCGCGGCGGGTGTGACGCGGCAGGTTATGCACGCGCTGGGCCAGGTGCGCCAACCGCGTCAGCCAGTCCGGCTTGCGCCGCATCAACAGCGCGGCCAACCACGGGCGTTGCGCGGCTTCGGTCAAAATCGATTGGGTGATGTCGAGGACCGGGTCGTTAGGTTGTTGTGTAGACATGGTTCTCCTGTTTGCAATGAGTCCCACAGGGCTGCTTCGCGATCGAGTAATGAACAATGCGTGTTGCGCTAGTGATTTAACCGTTGCCGAGCAGCAACCCGGCGCTGCCTGATCACCCATGCGCCCAGGGCCGCGAGGGCCGCGCCCACTGCCCCGATAAGGCCCGGCGACGTGTTGGCCGTCGCCGTCAGGTCGTTCAGCGTCACCGCTAGGGGTGTTTGATCGGAGACTTCATACGCGCCGACATCGCACAGATCTCCGCCGTGCGTCGTGCCGCCTGCGCGTTGCGCCCCGCGTTCATCGGTCGTGATAGTCGTGCCGCAGCCCGTATTGTTGAGGCCATTATCAATCGGAATCTTATCAATCGCCACGCTGTCCGTGCCGAGCGCATGCGTGAAGGGATGCGGCTGGCTGCCGTTGTTCGCCAGCGCTTGCAGGTTCAGCGCACCACTGGTCACGTTCTGTTGATTACCATTCACGCCGTTGGTGAAGCCGCAACTCGTGGTGCTCTCAATGCTGTAGCCTTGTGAGGTGATACTGCCGCCGCCCTGGTTTAAGCAATCCACACCACTGGTCTGCTGCGCCACGATGCTGTTCTGCACCGTCACCGTGCCAAGGGTCGTGTCAAAGCTGTAGTTGTAGATGCCGCCACCGCTGGCGGCATCGTTGCTGCTGATGGTGCTATTC
>JAGOBP010000542.1 GCA_017999195.1 Thermoflexales bacterium | reverse complement strand
CAGCACAGCGGCTTCAATCCGGCCGAAAACTTCGCCCACTGCTTCGCCAATGTGATGGGCCTGCCGCTGTGCCATGTCACGCGGACATTGCGTCAATTGGGCATCGAAGCCGTAAACGATGTGCCGAGCGCTTGTCAAGCGCATTTGAGTTATAAGTGTCCGGTGTATCAAGCGATCCTAACGAACAACGAATAAATCGCTTCGTCATTGCGAGCCGCCGCAGGCGGCGCGGCAATCTCTGGTCGGTCGAGATTGCTTCGGGCGCAGCGCGCCCTCGCAATGACACCAGCTCACTCATCACTCATCACTCGTCACTCTCTCTCACTCACGTTATAATCTTGTCATGCTCAAACGACTTGTCCTACTCATCGTCATCTTCGCCGTCGCGTGCAACAGTACGCCGCAGACTCCGCCGCCGCCCACCGTCGAGCCGACTCTCGATGCGCCCGCGCCCGATGAAACCGCGCAGGCTTTTCTGACCTACTGGGAACAGGCCGACTATCTGTCGATGTTCAACCTGCTCACGGTCAGCGCGCAGGCGGACCTCTCGCCGGACACCTTTGCTAATCGCTATAACGCCGCGCAAAGCACTGCCGGAGCCAAATTCGTGCGGGCGCAACTGCGCGCGGTGCTGCGGGACAATACCACCACACACGCTAATTTCCATGTCGAATGGGACACCGTACTCTTTGGCACATTAAGCGCGGACAATGAGTTGACGCTGACGCTGGAAGACGGCGCGTGGCGCGTGGCCTGGACCGACGGCGCGATCTGGCCCGGCCTGGAAAACGGCGGCGCATTTCAAGTGCAGTATCAAGTTCCACGCCGCGCCAACATTTATGATCGCGAAGGCAAGGGCTTGGCCGTCGAAGGCAAACTCGTCACCGTGGGGATTGTGCCCGGCGACATCGAAAACGAAGCGGCCCTGCTGGCCGGTCTCAGCCCGATCGTCAAACTCAGCCCCGAAGACATCCAAGCCAAATACGCGGGCGCGCAAGCCGACTGGTACGTGCCCATTGTCGACATCACCTTTGAAACCAGTCAGACGAATAATGATTTCTTGAAAACACCCGGCGTGCAGCGCCGCGAACGCTCGACCCGCATCTACACCGGCATCGGGCCACTCGCGATCGGCTACATCAGCCAGATCACGTCGGACAATCTGGCCGAATGGAAAGAGCGCGGCTATCGCGGCGACGAGTGGGTGGGGGCCAGCGGCCTGGAAGCGTGGGGCGAGCCGTATCTGGCGGGCACGCATGGCGGCAAACTCACGCTCATCGACGGCAAAGGCCAGATCGCCAGCATCGTGGCCGATCAACCCGCCGTGCCCAGTCGCAGCCTGTACACCAGCATCGATCGAATTTTGCAGGAGTCGGTCGACAACATCCTGAGCGGCCACACCGGCGCGATCGTGGCGCTGGATCCCACCAACGGCGAAATCCTGGCGATGTCCAGTTATCCGTCATACAATCCCAATGCTATCGTCAGTCCCGAAACGGCCGCGCAACCCGCCGAGACGTCGTTCTTCAATCGGGCCGCGCAGGGCGCGTATCCGCCCGGCTCGACATTCAAGATCATCACGATGGCGGCCGGTATGGAAGTGGCCGGACTCACGCGCAATTCATCGTTCTTCGATCCGGGCTACTGGGACGGCTTCGGCGAAGCCTTTCGCAAGTTGAATTGGAAGCCGGGCGGCGACGGCCAGATCGATCTGGTGACCGGTCTCAGCGCGTCGAATAACACGGTCTTTTATGAAGTGGGCAAGCTCGTGCAAGAGGTCGATCAATTTGCGCTGCCCAAGATGGCGCGCGGTTTTGGCCTGGGCGCAACCACCGGCATTACGGGCGTGATCGAAGTGCCCGGCGTCATCCCCGATCCCGATTGGAAGATCAAAGAGTTGGGCGAAGTGTGGGTGCCCGGCGACGGTGTCAACATGGCGATCGGCCAGGGTTACGTGCAAGCCACGCCGCTGCAAATGGCCGTGGCCTACGCGGCGATCGCAAACGGTGGCACGGTCTATCGGCCGCGGTTGATCCAGAAGATCGGATCGAGCAACGAGCCGCCGGAACAAATCTTCCCAGCGGAAGTCATGAATCAACTGCCCGTCAAGCCGGAAACCATGCAAGCCATTCGCGACGGCTTGCGCGGCGTGATCACCAGTCCCAAGGGCACGGCAGGCTTTGTTTTCAGGGGTTTTCCAGAGACGGTGGCGGGCAAGACCGGCACGGCGGAGACGGGCGGCGCGGGTGTCACCTCGCACGCGTGGTTCGTGTGTTATGCGCCCGCCGATGCGCCCAAGATCGTGGTGGCCGTCTTCCTGGAAAACGGCGGACAGGGATCATATAATGCGGCGCCACTTGCGCGGCAAGTGCTAGAGACCTACTTCGGTTTGCCATTGACGCCGCCGCCCACCACACCGCCGGCTTTGGTCGATCGATAGTCGCCGTTCAAAGTATAATAAGTGAAGAGTGCCAGCCCCACTCTTCACTTTTTGTTTCACTACAAGGGGGATGATTGTGTTCGATCAAACTAAGTTGACTGACCTCGCACAAGCCCGCGACAAGTGGGAAGAGACCACGCTTCACAACTCGATCGGCAAGCTGCCCGAACGCGCCGACGAATTTATCACGGCTTCATCGGAACCCGTGGCGCGCCTCTACACGCCGCTCGATATTCCCGACTTCGACTACACCGCCGATCTAGGTTTTCCCGGCGAGGCCCCCTTCACACGCGGCGTGCATCCGACGTTGTATCGCAGCAAGTTGTGGACCATGCGCATGTTCGCGGGCTTCGGTTCGGCCGAGGAAACCAATGCGCGTTTCAAGTATTTGCTCGAGCATGGGCAAACGGGTTTATCTATCGCCTTCGATTTACCGACATTGTATGGCTATGATAGTGATGCGCCGGAAAGCGCGGGCGAGTTCGGCAAGTGCGGCGTGGCGATCTCCAGCCTCAAAGACATGGAAGTGCTGCTCGATGGTATCCCCACCGATCAGATCACGACCAGCATGACCATCAACTCGCCCGCCGCCATCATCTGGGCGATGTACATTGCCGCGGCTGAAAAACAGGGCGTGCCGATGGCGAAATCGGGTGGCACGCTGCAAAACGACATCCTGAAGGAATACATCGCGCAGAAGGAATTCATCTTCCCGCCCGCGCCATCGATGCGGCTGGTCACCGACACGATCGAGTTTGGGGCGCAGCATTTGCCTAAGTGGAATCCGATCAGCATCAGCGGCTACCACATTCGCGAGGCGGGATCAACTGCGGCGCAAGAACTGGCCTTCACGCTGGCCGATGGGCTGGAATACGTGCGCTGGGGTTTACAGCGCGGCCTCAACAT
>JAGOBP010000541.1 GCA_017999195.1 Thermoflexales bacterium | reverse complement strand
CAGCAACGAGGCGAAGTTGGCGCGCAAGTCATGTTCGCTGAAGCTGGTCTTGCCGATGGGACCGTGCACGCCCGCGGTCTTGTCGACGCGGAACTCAACACGGCCTGCTTTGGCCTCTTTGATCATGCGCGGCAGATCGTCCGCATTTTGCGTGATGTTGCCCGCTTTGGGGCTGGGCATCAAGCCGCGCGGACCGAGTACCTTGCCCAACCGACCGGCCTTGCCCATCATATCGGCCATGGCGATCGTCACATCCCAATCGGTCCAGCCGTCTTGAATCTTCTTGAAGCCTTCATCGTCGCTGACGACGAAATCGGCGCCGTTTTCCTGCGCCAGACGCGCGCCTTCGCCCTGCGCGAAGACCATCACGCGCACGACCTTGCCCAGACCGGCGGGCAGAATCACCACACCGCGCACTTGCTGATCGGCCTGGCGGGGGTCGACACCCAATCGGAAGTGGACTTCTACCGTGGCGTTGAATTTGGCGTACGAGGTGGCTTTCACCAACTGCAACGCTTCAACGGGCGAGTAGGCTTTATCGTGATCGACTTGCTTGGCTGCTTCGTTATACTTTTTACCGTGCTGTGCCATCGTTTTCTCCTGGTGGTCCAAACGGGCGTTTGCGCCAGCCTAGGGCGGCGCACACCCTCCCACTAAATCGTTAGTCCTTGATGTCAATGCCCATGCTGCGCGCCGTGCCGGACACCATCGCGATGGCGTCATCGATATCGAAGGCCGGCATGTCCTTCATCTTGGTCTCAGCGATTTCACGCACTTGCTTGCGCGAGATCTTGGCGACCTTGGCCTTGTTGGGCGTAGATGAACCCTTCTCGATCCCGGCGGCCTTGCGCAGCAGATCGGGGGTGGGCGGCGTCTTCAGCACAAACGTGAAGGAGTTATCGGTGAAGATGCTGATCTCCGCCGGGATAACCTGGCCCACCATGCTCGACGTGCGGGCATTGTATTCTTTGCAGAACGCCATCAAGTTGATGCCGTGCTGGGCCAGCGCCGGACCAATCGGGGGAGCAGGATTGGCTTTACCGGCATTGACATTGAGTTTGACGACAACCTTCAGTTTCTTTGCCATTGCAATCTCCTCGTGGTATTAGCGGGACGCGCCAGGCGCGCACCCTCCCACAAATTTTATAATGTAGGGCAAATTGATACTTCGCCTTACATCTTTTCCACTTGTAAAAAGTCCAATTCGACCGGCGTTTCGCGGCCAAAGAACGACACCATGACGCGCACTTTCGCCTTATCCATGTTGATCTCGTCGACCGTGCCCATGAAATCGTTGAACGGGCCATCGACAATGCGCACCTTCTGGCCGGGCTTGAAGGTGACTTTAACCTTGGGCGCTTCGGCTTCCATGCGCTTGATAATCGATGAGACTTCTTCGGTGCGCAACGGCGTGGGTTTGTTGCCCATGCCGACGAAGCCGGTCACGCCCGGCGTGTTGCGCACGACGTACCACGAGTCGTCGTTCATCAACATCTGCACGAGAATGTAGCCGGGGAAGACGCGGCGCTCGACGGTGCGGCGCTTCCCTTCTTTAACTTCGATTTCTTCTTCAGTGGGTACGACGACCTGGAAAATCTGGTTCGCCATGCCCATGGACTCGATGCGTTGTTCGAGGTTGTGCTTGACTTTGTTCTCGTAGCCGGAATAACAATGGACGACGTACCAAGCCCGATCGTCAGGTGCTTCGCTCAGGTCGGGAGCGCCTTCGGAGGCGGCCGCCCGCATCGCCGTAGCGCGCAGTTCGCGCAAAGCCGCTTTGACTTCTTCGGCTTCAGGCGCGGGCAGTTCCATCACCGGAACGGGACGCGATTCAATCGGGTCGAGGGTATCCTCGTCGTCTTCGTCAGATTCATCATCTGCTTCAAACGAAAACTCCTCCATCTCATCAACGGAGGCTTCGTCCTCGATCAGTTCCGGCTCAAGTTCATCGTCCGGCAATACGACTTCGTCAGTCATGACTCTCACTCACTTGGAGACGCAGCCGTTACTGACGGCGTACCGCCCAGACAATGGCACCAATGCCGCCCACGGCGATCACCGCGCCAATGATGGTCCGCAGCGAATCGCGCTCGACCAAAATGCCACGGAACAGCCACAGGGCCAACGGATCAATAATCAACCCCAAGAAGATCGTCATTGCCACGGTCACGCCGAGCACGATCAAAGTAAGGTTGCGCGCTTCGTTGCGAGTAGGCCAATGGACCTTGCGCAGCTCGGCACGAGTTTCACGGAAATAACGGACTAATCGATTTTCTTGTTTGACAACCGTCACGGTAGACTACTCCTCTCCGTACGACTTTCGCAAAATTTAGCCGCGCCCACACTGCGCGCGGCTAAATCACTTTACAGGCGAGGCAGGAATTGAACCCGCAACCCCCGCTTTTGGAGAGCGGTGCTCTGCCAATTGAGCTACTCGCCTAAGATAGTCTGGCAATCCCTAAATTCTACAGCCGATTATACACCCGACTGTAAAACTGCGGGGCTGCCCAACTATTACTTCTGCTCCTTGTGAGGCGTGTGCTTGCGGCACCGGGGGCAGAACTTGTTGAACTCGATACGCGCCGTGTCATTGCGGCGATTCTTCTGGGTCGTGTAGTTGCGCTCTTTGCACTCGGTGCAAGCCAACGTTACGACGATACGAACATCTTTCTTTGCCATTGCAATAACTCTTTTCGTAGGTCAGGGGCGATTCTAGACCGCCCCTGACAAATTTCTGAATTAGCCCAAAACCTTGGTGATGACGCCCGCGCCGACCGTCAAGCCGCCCTCGCGAATCGCGAAGTGCGAGCCGACTTCCAACGCCACCGGCATGATCAACTGCACATGCATCTTGATGTTGTCGCCCGGCATCACCATCTCTACGCCTTCCGGCAGCGTGATCTCGCCCGTCACATCCATCGTGCGGATGTAGAACTGCGGCCGATACCCGCTCACGAACGCCTTGTGACGCCCGCCTTCTTCCTTCTTCAACACGTACACTTCCGCGTCAAACTCGCGGTGCGGCTTGATGGAATTCGGCTTGGCCAACACCATGCCGCGCTCCACTTCGTCACGCTCCACGCCGCGCAGCAACAGACCCGCATTGTCGCCCGCTTCGGCGTCCGTCAACACCTTGTGGAACATTTCCATCGACGTCACAACCGTCGTCCGCGTCTCGTCTCGCAACCCCACGATCTCAATCGGGTCGCCCGGCCGAATAATGCCGCGATCCACACGCCCCGTCACCACCGTGCCGCGGCCTTTGATACTGAACACGTCTTCCACCGACATCATGAACGGCTTGTCCGTCTCGCGCTTGGGCGTCGGGATGTACTCGTCCACCACCCGC
>JAGOBP010000059.1 GCA_017999195.1 Thermoflexales bacterium | reverse complement strand
TCACTGATCTAGGTGACATTCATCATGCGTGAAACGAGGGACAACTCAAACAACTAGCCTAACGGTTGCGCAACCAGAAACGGAATCAAAGAAATGGCTCTGGTTTTGATGCGCTAAAAGTGTATTGGTAGTGGCAACTTCATAACCAAGTTTGAAGGGGTGTGGAACTTAGCTCAGATTCGGGCGGGCTTGCCCTCCCAAGCGAGGAAAAGTGCGACAACCCGTTAGAAACAACCGATCAAAATCCCATCGAAAGCCTTGATTTACCGTCTGGTTGCGCAACCGTTACGCTAGGAGTAGAGTAACTACCCGAACGGGCATTAGGGGCGACGCGCGATCAAACTAGCCACCGCGCGCGGCCAACGCCCGCCCCGATCGATCCAGCCCTCCCGATAGGCGATCACATCCCAATCGGCGAAGGCGCGGCGCAGTTCGTCGGGCTGCAAGAGGTAATCGGGGGTGTAATCAGGTCGATTGATCAAATTATCGATCAGGAGTGTTTCCATGATCAATAGTCCCCCCGATCGGATCACGCGGCGATAGAGCGGCCACAAATCACGCTGGAGAAAATAGAAATTCAACACCACATCGAACGAAGTCGCAGGCAAATCAAAGCGTGTCAAATCGAACACAGCGGCCATGAGTTCAGGCCAACACGTCTTCGCGCGCCGCGCGCCCACTTCGGACACATCCAGGCCGATCACGTTTAGGCCGCGCTCGATCAGAAAACCCGCGTTGCCGCCCAGGCCCATCGCCACGTCCAACGCCAGACCGTGCGCGGGCAGGTGTGCCGCCTGCTCGACCAAAAACTCGCGCGGGCGTTGAAACGCCGGTTCGGCATTGACGCGATAACGTTCATTCCACTTCACGGCATCGTCAGACATGCGGGCATTGTACCGCAAATGGGTGATTCGCTCGCGAAAAGGCGGTGGTATAATCGCGCCGTATTCATTCCGTCAGTCAGTGTGGTGCCATGTCGACGACCGTTCACACCCTCATCGTTCGATCACACACCGAGCGTGATCCCCGAGCCGCGGGCTTGCTGGCCGACGCGCACGCCCTGGGCCTGACGCAGCTGACGGGCCTGGAGGTCAACGATCTTTTCTTCATTGAAGGCGATATTGCGCCTCAAGACTTGCGGCGGCTCGCCGCCGAACTCCTCAGCGACCCCATCGCACAAGCCTGTCAATGGCGAAGTGTAACTAGCGATGGGGTCGATTCTTTTGTCGGCCACGTGATCGAAACCGCGCTGCGGCCCGGTGTGACTGATCCCGTAGCCGATCAGATCGTGCGCTGCGCGAAATTGATCGGCGTAAACGGCGTCGAACGTGCCGCGACCGGTCAGCGTTTTGTCGTTCACGGCGATCTCGATCAAGCCGCTGTGCAGACCTTAGCCAAACGCTTATTCGCGAACGACGTCATTCAACGCTACACCCTCGGCCCGATCGAACCCGCCTTCCCCCATCCGGCCGAATCATCCGGCGAAGTTGATACGCTCGCCATTCGCACCCTTTCCAATGATCAACTCCTCGCGCTCTCGCGTGATCGCCGCGCCGCGCTCGATCTGGCCGAAATGCAGGCAATTCAGGCCTATTTCCGCTCGATTGATCGCGACCCGACCGATGTCGAATTCGAGACCATCGCGCAGACGTGGAGCGAGCATTGTGTGCATAAGACGTTTAAGGCGAAGATAGACGTTAGAAGTTGGAAATTGGAAATTGGAGAGGCGCCTGCCAACCTCCAGCCTCCAACGTCCAACCTCCAGATCGACGGCATCCTCAAAACCTACATCCGCGCCGCGACGGAGCGCATCAATGCGCCGTGGGTGCGATCGGCTTTTGTCGATAATGCGGGCATCATCGACTTTGATGATGAATACGAAGTGTCTTTCAAAGTCGAGACGCACAATCATCCCTCGGCCATCGAGCCGTTCGGCGGCGCGAATACGGGAGTCGGCGGTGTCATCCGCGATGTTTTAGGCGTGTCGGCCAAACCCATCGCCGCGACCGATGTGTTATGCTTCGGCCCGCAAGACCTCGATCCGAATAAATTACCGGAAGGCGTGTTGCATCCGCGTCGCATTCAATCGGGCGTGGTCGCGGGCGTGCAAGATTACGGCAACAAAATAGGTATTCCAACAGTCAATGGCGCGATTTTGTATGATGAAGGTTACACCGCAAATCCGCTCGTTTTTTGCGGGTGCGTAGGCCTCGCGCCAAAGGACAGTCATCCGCGCGAACCGCGCTTGGGTGATCGCGTCATTGTGCTGGGCGGACGCACCGGCCGCGATGGCTTGCGCGGCGCGACCTTCTCCTCGATGACGATGGACGCGCAGACGGGCGAAGTCGCGGGCGCATCGGTGCAGATCGGGGATCCGATCACAGAAAAGGGCTTGATCGAAGTGATCGTGCGGGCGCGTGATGCGAAGTTGTACACCGCCATCACCGATTGCGGCGCAGGCGGCCTGTCGAGCGCTGTCGGCGAGATGAGCAGCGTCATCGGCACGGATGTTGATTTGAAGCGCGTGAAGTTGAAATATCCCGGCCTGGCACCGTGGGAAATCTGGCTGAGCGAAGCGCAAGAGCGCATGGTGCTGGCCGTGCCCGCATCCAACATAGCGGCATTGCAGACACTGTGTGACACCTTCGATGTCGAACTCACCGACATCGGCGCGTTCACCGACACACGCCACCTCATCGTGCGCTATGGCGATCACATTGTGCTTGATCTGGCGAATGACTTTCTGCATGATGGACTGCCCCGACGCTCTTTAACAGCGGAAATCAAGCAGGCTGCAGGAGGCAAGAGGCAACACGCAACACGCATCACGCACCACGATAATCTCAACGCCACTCTGCTCGCGCTGCTCGCCCATCCCAACATCGCTTCAAAGTCCCGCGTCATCCGCATCTACGATCACGAAGTGCAGGGCGGCACGGTGGTCAAGCCGCTGACAGGTACACAAAACGATGGGCCATCGGATGCATGCGTGCTCAAGCCATTCGGCACGAAGGGTACGCGCGGGATTGTCTTGTCCAACGGCATCAATCCCGAACTGGGCAAAGTGGATGCGTATGCGATGGCGATCAACGTCATCGACGAAGCGATTCGCAACGCGGTGGCGGTCGGCGCTGATTCCGATCGGATTGCACTGCTCGACAATTTCTGCTGGGGCGATCCGTTGCGGCCGGAAACGCTGGGTTCGCTCATCGAGGCGGCACGCGGCTGTTATGATGCGGCGGTCGCGTATAGCACACCCTTCATCAGCGGCAAAGATTCGCTCAACAATGAATATCTAGGCACCGACGGCTTGCGCCACGCGATTCCGCCGACGTTATTGATCTCAGCCATCGGTTTGATCGACGATGTGAATCAAGCCGTGACGATGGATGCGAAAGAGGCGGGGAACGCTATCTACTTGCTTGATGCAGGAAACGAAATGCAGGATACAGGAAGCAAGATGCAAGAGTCGAGTCCTGTCTCCTGCCTCTTGCATCATGCATCATCGGCTTATCGCGCGCTGCATCAAGCCATGACGGTCGGTCTCGTCCGCGCCTGCCACGATTTGAGCGAAGGCGGCCTAGCCGTAGCGGCAGCCGAGATGTGCATCGGCGGCCGGTTGGGCCTGGATCTCACCATCGGGCGTGAAGAACCGATCGAGGCGTTGTTTGGCGAAGGCAACGGTCGTTTGCTGATCGAAATTCTCCCTGAAAATGGCCGTGTTTTTGAATCATTCTTCACTGACGCGTTGATTCGCAACATCGGCACAGTGACGGCTGAACCTCGACTTACCATTGCAAGCGAGTCGCCGTTGATTTCACTGTCAATTGATGAATTGATCGCCGCGTGGAGTCCCAACGAATGATCACGATTCGATTTGCCACCCCCGATGATGCCGCGGCGTTTCTGGCGCTGCGCCACCAAGTCGACGAAGAGACACGGTTCATGATGCTCGAACCGGGCGAACGGCAATCGACCGTCGAACAAGAACGCGAGCGGTTGATCAACGTTGCAAGAGCAGACAACAAGCAAACGTTTCTGGCCGAAGAGGCCGGACAACTGATCGGCTGGTTGTGGGCCAACGGCGGCGATTTCCGCCGCAACCGTCACAACGTGCACATCGTCATCGGCATACTTGAAGCGCACACCGGGCAAGGCGTCGGCCGGCGCTTGTTTGAAGCGTGCGAACAGTGGGCGCGCGACAAGCAATTGCATCGTCTGGAGTTGACGGTGATGACACACAACGTGCGCGGCATTGCCCTGTACAAGAAGATGGGTTTTGAGATCGAAGGCACCGCCCAACACGCCATGCAGGTCGACGGCCAGTACGTCGCTCTGCACTATATGTACAAACTGCTGGCATAATGCTCACTCAACTTCAGTTGTCGCCGCGCATCATCGCGGTGCGCGAAATCGTGCCCGATGACGCGGCCGCCTATGTGCAATTACGGCTGCACATCGATCGCGAGACGAAGTTCATGGTCTTCCAGCCAGAGGCGGGCATGTTGTCGCCCAAACGCTGGCGCGGCCGGTTGGAGTTGATGCTGGCGTCCGACAATCAGACCATTTTTGTGGCCGAGCATGAGGGTGAACTCATTGGCTTTCTGTGCGCGACAGGCGGTGTCTATCGCCACGATCATCACACGGTGCAAATCGTCGTCGGCGTCAGGCAGGCGTTTACGTGGCAAGGCATCGGCACACAACTCATGCAAACGTGCGAACAGTGGGCGCGCGAACACCAATTACGCCGGCTGGAACTGTGCGTGATGCCCCACAATATCGCGGCCCTGGCGCTCTATCACAAAGCCGGCTTCACCATCGAAGGCACGGCCAAATGTGCCGTGTGCATTGACGGCGAGTATGTCGATCTTCACACCATGGGTAAATGTCTGTCATGAAACCACGCGTCCTGATTCTTCACGCCGACGGCACCAACCGCGATCACGAAGCGGCGCAAGCGTTTGCACTCGCGGGCGCGACGAGTGAGATTGTGCATCTCAATCAACTGCGCGCTCACGAAAAGCCGTGGGGCGATTATCAAGTGTTGTGCGTGCCGGGCGGCTTTTCTTATGCCGATGCACTGGGCGCGGGCAAATTGCTGGCGCTCGACCTCAACGCCTACTTCGCCGCTGAGGTCGGTCAATTCATCGACAGCGGCAAACCCGTCATCGGAATTTGCAATGGGTTTCAGGCATTGGTGAAGTCAGGCCTTCTCCCCTCGCCCAATGTTGGGAGAGGGGCCGGGGGTGAGGGCCAGGCCACCCTCACCTTCAACGAACGCGGCCATTTCGAGTGCCGCTGGGTCACGCTGAAGCCGCAGTCGCAAACGTGTGTGTGGACACGCGGCCTCGATGATTTGATCACCTGTCCCATTGCGCACGGCGAAGGCAATTTCGTCTTGAATGATCCGAACGATTTACAAACGCTGCGCGAGTGCGATCAAATCGCGTTGACTTACACGCACGAAAGCGGCCTGCTCGCCCACGCCGATTATCCCTTCAACCCCAACGGCTCCATCGGCGACATCGCAGGCGTGTGCAATCCGCGCGGCAATGTGCTGGGCTTGATGCCACATCCTGAGGATCATGTGTTTGCCTATCAACATCCGCGTTGGTCACGAGGCGAGCACGGACGGTTGGGGTTGAGGTTGTTTGAGAATGGCGTGAGGTATGCAGGGCAATATAGTTGAGAAGCTCTCTGCGCTCAATCTATACCGTGTATCATGTACGTCTTTATCTGATAAATGGAGACAGCCCTGAATGGAAGAAACCAACTACAGCTTGGCGATGAAATCAGTGGAAGCCAAGGTATACACAATATTCAGTGAGCTCGTCGGCGATAGGGCTTCCTCATTATCATCGACCGTGCTAGCGCCGGATATAATCCAAAGAATTAAATCAATCTACGCGGAGAAACTCGGTCTGTACCGTGCTTCAAATCTTGGCATGAATATGTCAGACTGGCATTCTGATGCCGCATTTGTTGTTGCCCTTCATTTGTTTCCAGAGCGCTTTACTGACATGGAAGTGAGGGCCGGGGTTGAGATGTTTTTACATCATGCTCCGAATCACATCGTTGCGGCATGTGGTCTTATTGGAGAAGTCATCACATCTGTTCAAGAAGAGAATCCGGAATTGTGGAGAGATGACCAATCTTGACCGAAGTAAAGCTAAGAGACCGTCGAACACAACCTGCTTCCGAAAACGTTGATACGGCAAGTATCAAATAATGACCTTTCCTAGCAGCCCCTACACCAATGCCACCGATCTGCTAGCGATGATCGGTTTGCTGTCTGCCGCCCGCTCTGTCAATCGCCTAGGCGACTATCCGAGCGAAATCGATCTGCGTGAGATGCTCGGAACCGAGCGGCAGCCACAGCATACGCGCCTGTGGTTTTCACCGGACGGTGCGCTGGTCGCCTTCGCGTTAGTCGACACTTTCAACAATCTGTGGTTCGAGATGATCTCAGCCGATGACGAACTGGCGGATCAGATCATTCGCTGGGGCTTCGAAGATTTATGCGCCAGCGTGCCTGAGCCAGATGAAACGCTCACACTCGACACGAATTGCAGCGACGACAACGCTGAACGCCTCGCGCTACTCAGGCGATATGGCTTCGTGGAAAAGCCGGTGCGAACGCTGCACATGATGCGTTCGCTGCTTGAGCCACTGCCTCCGTCGGAATATCCAGCGGGCTTCACGGTGCGCGCCATCGTGGGTGAAAGTGAAGCCGAGCAAGTCACAGCGCTGCATCAAGCCGCCTTTGGCACCGACAACCTGACCCTTGAAGATCGACTCGCCATCATGCGCACGCCCGATTATGATCCCACACTCGATCTGATCGTCATCGCGCCGACGGGCGAATTCGCCGGCTATTGCACCTGCCAGATCAACGCGGCGGAGAACACGCGCACCGGGCAACAAATAGGCGACACCGATCCGGTGGCCGTGCATCCGGCTTATCAACGGCTCGGGCTGGCGCGAGCGCTATTGCTGAGCGGCTGTCGTTTGCTCAGGCGGCGCGGCATGATCGTCGCAGCGTTGGGCACAAGCAGTGAGAACATCGCCATGCAGCGCGCGGCGGAAGCGGCGGATTATCGGGTTCAATCAACTAAGTTGTGGTTTGCAAAAGCTATAGCGCGACTCTCCTGAAAAACCGCTTTGAGGTTAAGCACCTATGAACCTAACAGGACGATGGATCGGCCAGACCCAAGGGAAAGAGGGTCCATTGCATTACTGGCTGATTGTTCAACATGGAAATTCGATCGATCTGTATACGCGTTGGGATTTTGAATCCCATTTGGCAATATACGCCAAGTGGTTGCCGCTGCAAGGCAACTCCTTCTTCATAGAAACTTGTTACGGCGAAACGGAAGCGTCGGTTACGCATCCAACACGCTTTCTCGTGCCGAAGTGGGTTTGTGAACGAGACGGGGACTATCTCATCCCGACATACGACGTTGTTTTCAACAGGCTCGATAAAGGGTTCCACCAAATCCGATATCGGATTTTGATCGGCCTCCTAACTTCGCTAAAAACGGTGGGACATCTGTTTGGCCTTCACAAGATATTTGATGATCCGATGATCCTGCTCAAATAACCCGCACAGGAGAATGATATGTTGCTAAGTCAAATTCAATCTCGCAGTTCAAATCCCGCGTTGGTGCGCGTTGCGGCGATTGGGGTGTTTGCCGCCCTCACCGCGCTAACCGCGCGCATCACCATCCCCCTGCCCTTTACGCCTGTGCCGATCACGCTGCAAGTGCTGATCGTGTTACTGGCCGGACTGACCCTCGGCGCGAAGGACGGCGCCCTCAGCCAGATCGCGTATGTGGCCTCAATCGCGTTAGGCTTGCCCGTCGATACCAACGGTCTGGGTGCCGCCGTATTCGCATCGCCCACTGCCGGTTATCTGATCGGCTTCATCGTGGGCGCGTTTGTTGCCGGTTATCTGACGGAACGTGGCCTCAATCGCAATCGCGCGCTGCGTCTGGTCGCCGGGCTCGCGGGCGTCAGCGTGATCTATTTCATCGGCACGGCGTGGCTCACACATATGTTCCTCGGCGGCGATTGGGCCAAAGGCTGGGTGCTGGGTGTCGCGCCGTTCATCGTGATCGACATCGTCAAAGCGTTGATCGCCTCAGCCACCGCCGAAGGTGCACGGGCGTGGCTGAATCGCTCGTAGGGGCGGGCGAGTACAAGACTCACCCCTACACAAGGATCAAACATGCTCACACCTGATCAAATCCGCGCACTCTTACCGCTCGCTTTGAATGACACCAACCTGCCCTTGCCCGGCAAACAGTCCGGTAAAGTGCGCGATTGGTATCCGTTGAGTAATCAGCGTCGCTTGCTCGTCACTACCGATCGGCTGTCGGCGTTCGATCGGATTCTGGCGCGTGTGCCGTTCAAGGGCCAGGTGCTCAATCAACTGTCGGCGTGGTGGTTCGATCAAACCCGCGACGTGATCGCCAATCACAAACTTGATGTACCTGATCACAATGCGTTGATTGCCACCGAAGTCGAACCGTTCGCGGTCGAAGTGATCGTGCGCGGCTACATCACCGGTGTAACATCGACGGCGTTATGGTACCGCTACTCGATCGGTGAACGCGAGATTTACGGCTATCACTTTCCCGATGGCTTGCGCAAGAACGATCGATTGCCGGAGCCGATCATCACACCGACGACAAAAGGCGGGCCGACCGGTCACGATGAGCGCCTGACGTGCGATGAAGTCGTGACGCACGGCTTACTCGATCGCGCCACGTGGGATCAAGTTCAATCTGCCGCCTTAGCGATTTTTAAACGCGGACAAGCGATTGCGCAACAGGCTGACTTGATCTTAGTGGATACGAAATATGAATTCGGTCGCGCGCCCAATGGAACCGTCATGCTCATCGATGAAGTCCACACGCCGGATTCATCGCGCTTCTGGAAAGCATCTTCTTATGAAGGGCGCTTTGCCCAAAGCGAAGAGCCGGAAAATTTCGACAAAGAATTTGTGCGACTGGCGTATGCTGAACACGGCTATCGCGGTGACGGGCCAATCCCGACGATGACGGATGATCTGTGGGTCGCGGCGAGTCAACGCTACATCACGATCTACGAGATGCTGACGGGGCAGACGTTTGTGCCGGGTGCATACCCAATCGAGCCGAGGTTGATGGAGTGTGTTAGTAGATTGGTAACTCAGTAAATTGGTAAAGTAGTGAACACCCACCAATTTACCAATCGACTAATTTACCAATCTACCAATTTACTTGCCACGGAGACCTCATGTCCAACTCTCTCGTCGTCATACTGATGGGCAGCAAAGCCGATGCCGCGCACTGTGACAAAATCGCCGAGGCTGCGCGCGGCTTCGGGCTGGACGTGATCACGCGCATCGGTTCCGCACACAAAACGCCGGAGCACGTGATGAAGTTGCTGCACGACTACGAAGCCGATCCGCGCGCGAAAGTTTATATCACGGTCGCAGGGCGCAGCAATGCACTATCGGGTTTCACCGACGGCGCAGTGAGTGCGCCCGTGATCGCGTGTCCGCCAGCAAGCGAGGCGTTTGGCGGCGCGGACGTGTTCTCATCGCTGCGCATGCCGTCGGGCATTGCACCGGCCGTCGTCTTGGATCCGGGCAATGCGGCGTTGCTGGCCGCGAAAATTTTGGGGCTGAGTGACCCCATCGTGCGCGAAAAAGTGCTGGAATTCCAGCGCAAACAGGCGGCGAAGATTCTGAGTGATGATGAGGCAGCACGTAATGCGTAATTTGAGTCTGTTTTTTACGCAGTACGTATCACGCAGTACGCAACGGCGGGTTACGCAGCCAACGGGAGACTCATGATCGACGACGTTCCCAACGAAGAATGCGGCATCATCGGCGTGTATGCGCCTAATGAAGATGTTTCGCGCATGGCGTTCTTTGGCCTGTACGCGCTGCAACATCGCGGGCAGGAAGCGGCGGGCATCGCCGTGTCCGATGGCGCGTCCGTGCGCGTGCACAAAGACATCGGGCTGGTGTCGCAGGTGTTCAATGAAGGCAACCTCGCGCCGTTGAGCGGTCACTACGCGATCGGGCACACGCGGTACTCCACGACGGGTTCATCGAGCAAGCGCAATGCGCAGCCGTTCCTGATCGAAACGCAATATGGGCCGCTGGCGGTCGCGCATAATGGCAACATCGTCAACGCGGCCGAACTGCGCGCCGAAGTGTTGAAGCGCGGCGCGGGCTTGTACTCATCGTCGGACAGCGAAGTGATCACGATGATGCTGGCCGCCGCGCAGGGCGACACATGGGATGAGCGCATTCGCAACACCATGCCCAAGTGGCGCGGCGCATATTCACTGGTCATCCTCACGCGCGACAACGTGTACGCGGTACGCGATCCGTGGGGCTTTAGGCCGCTGAGCGTGGGACGCTTGCCCAGCGGCGGACACGTGGCCGCGTCAGAGACGGGTGCGCTGCGCACCTTGGGCTGCATCGCCATCCGCGAAGTGCAACCCGGCGAAATCATCACGTTGAGCAATACCGCCTTGAGTGTGCGGCAAGCGATACCGCCCGCGCCACAACTTGCGCGCTGCACCTTCGAGCACATCTATTTCTCACGGCCCGATAGTTTTTGGGACGGTCTCAACGTGCATGAAGTTCGACAACGGTTAGGCGAAGAACTCGCGCGTGAAGCGCCGATCGCAGCCGATGTCGTCATCCCCGTGCCCGATAGTTCGATCCCGGCCGCGATCGGTTATGCGCGGGCGGCTGGCATTCCCTATAACGACGGCTTCATCAAAAATCGCTACATCGGGCGGACGTTCATCCAGCCGACCGATTCGCTGCGCCAACAAGGCATCGCGCTGAAGTTTCTGGCGATTGAAGAGAATCTGCGCCATAAGCGCGTAGTCGTCATCGACGACAGCATCGTGCGCGGCACAACCTCTGGCCCGTTAGTGCGTTTGCTGCGCGACGCGGGCGCGTTGGAAGTGCATCTGCGTATCACCTGCCCGCCGATTAAGCATCCGTGTTTCATGGGCGTCGATATGGGCACGTATGAAGAACTCATCGCCCACCGCTTGACGGTCGAAGCGATCCGCGATCATATAGAGTGCGATTCGCTGCACTTCCTCTCGCTCGACGGGATGATGCAGGCCATCGGCCGCAGCGAAGGCTATTGCAATGCGTGCTTCACCGGCGTGTATCCCATCGAGCTAGATGCAGCGCAGACTAAAACCGGGTTTGAGAGAGCAATTGCCTAAGCAATGACAAGATGACACGCTGAAGAGATGACAGGATGAACTCGCGCACATAGGTCATCTTGTCATCCTGTCATCAAGTCATCGTGTCAGAAAAGTGAGCCAACACTGATGAAAGTATTAATTGTCGGATCAGGCGGACGCGAACACGCCATCGCGTGGAAGGTGGCGCAGTCGCCGCGTCTGGCACAGTTGTTCGTCGCACCGGGAAATGCCGGGACAATTAACAATGAACAATTAACAATGAACAATGTGTCGATCGTTGCAGAGGACACCACTGCGTTAGTTTCTTTCTGCAATGAGCAAGACATTGATTTGATCATCATCGGCCCGGAAGTGCCGCTGGCAAACGGTCTCGCGGATGCGTTGCGTGCCACCAACCGATTGGTCTTCGGCCCCTCTCAGGCCGCCGCGCAAATCGAAGCGTCCAAAGCCTTCAGCAAAGCCTTCATGCAGCGGCACAATATTCCCACGGCGCGCTTTGCAGTTTTCACCGATTTTCGATCAGCACTCAAGTATTTGCTCAGCATCGATTATCCGATCGTGATCAAAGCGTCGGGCCTGGCCGCAGGCAAAGGCGTCATCCTGCCCGATTGCGCCGATGATGCCGAAACGGCCTTGCGCGCCATCATGCTCGACCACGAATTCGGCGCGGCAGGCGATGAAGTGATCATCGAAGAACGGTTGAGCGGTGAAGAAGTCTCGCTGTTGGCTTTCACCGACGGTGTCACCGTCAAGCCGATGCCGCCCGCGCAAGATCATAAGCGCGTCTTCGACGGCGACCTCGGCCCCAACACGGGCGGCATGGGTGCCTACGCCCCCGCGCCGATTTGCCCACCTGCCCTTGCCGAAGAATTCACTCGCACTATCTTGCAGCCAACGATCGATGGCTTGCGCGAAGAAGGCAAGCCCTTCATCGGCGTGCTCTACGCCGGATTAATGCTCACGGCGGACGGGCCGCGTGTGCTGGAATATAACTGCCGCTTCGGCGACCCAGAAACGCAGGCGATTCTGCCCTTGCTGGACACGGATTTGATCGACATCGCAGAAGCGTGCGCGACTGGAACACTGAGCGCGATCGATGTGCGGTGGCGATCGGGTGCGGCGGCGTGTGTGGTAGTCGCGTCAGAAGGCTATCCAGGTCACTATCCAATCGGGCGTGAGATTCACGGCCTTGATGTTTCATTCGAAAACGCCGTGGCTTTTCAGGCAGGC
>JAGOBP010000058.1 GCA_017999195.1 Thermoflexales bacterium | reverse complement strand
GCGCCGCGACGAAGTGCGCCGCGACGTGCACGACGATGACGACGATGATTATCGGCGGCGGAAGCGCAAATCGTTCTTGGGCGAATTGTTTGATTTCTAGTCAAGAGACACAGACGTAAAGGCGAACACATCATGAACAATCTGGCGACTCGTCTGGCTTACACCGATGTCCGTATCACCAAGTGGCTGGCGCGCTACGGTCTGGGGCTGCTGCGCGTGAGCATGGGCGTGATTTTTCTCTGGTTTGGCGGCCTAAAGTTTTTTCCCGACCTGAGTTCGGCGCAAGACCTGGCCACGCGGACCATCAGCGTACTCTCCTTCGGGCTGGTGCCCCCCAGCGTCTCGATTGTGATCCTGGCGGTCTGGGAATGCGCGATCGGGCTGGGCCTGATCTTGGGCCGCGGTCTAAGAATAACGCTGCTGGCGCTGTTCGTGCAGATGATCGGCGCACTGGCGCCGCTGGTTTTGTTCCCGCAGGAAGTCTTTACCCACTTCCCTTACGTGCCGACGCTGGCGGGGCAATACATCATCAAGAACCTGGTCTTGATCAGCGCCGGTCTGGTCCTGGGCGCGACGGTGCGCGGCGGCCGCTTGGTGGCCGAGCCTGATCGAGTACAATTGAGCCAACCTGTCCGGTAAGTGCCGGGCCACGGAGATAAGCATGAATTGGTATAAGTTGACCAGCGCTGAAGCCGTCGATCATCTCAACGTCGAGGTGGCGCGCGGCTTGTCGGCGACCGAAGCACAGCAACGCCTGGCCCAGCACGGCGCGAACGAACTGATCGATCGCGGCACCAAAAGCCCGTGGAAAATCCTGTGGGAACAGTTCACCGCCACGATGGTGCTGATCCTGATCGCGGCCGCCGTGATCTCGATGGTGGTGGGCGACCTCAAAGACGCCATCGCCATTCTGGCGATCGTGGTGCTGTTTGGCCTGCTGGGCTTCGTGCAGGAATATCGCGCCGAACAGGCGATGGCGGCGTTACGCAAAATGTCGGTGCCCAACGTGCGCGTGCGGCGCGATGGCGCGGTCGTTGAGACGTCTGCACCGCAATTGGTGCCGGGCGATGTGGTGTTGCTGGAAGCGGGCAACGTCATTCCGGCCGATGGCCGTCTGATCGATAGCGCCAATCTGCGGATACAAGAAGCAGCGTTGACAGGCGAATCCGAGCCGATCGAAAAAGACCCGATCGAGTTGCCAGGACCCGATCGGCCGTTGGGCGACCGCAAGAACATGGCCTATATGGGCACAATCGTGACCTATGGTCGAGGTTCGTTCATCGTAACCGAAACGGGCATGCATACGGAACTCGGCAAAATCGCCACGCTCATTCAATCGGTCAAGCAAGAACTGACACCCTTGCAAAAACGGCTCGATCAATTAGGCAAAGGTTTGGCCTTGGTCGCCGTGGCCGTAGCGGTGTTGATCTTTGCGCTGGGCGCGCTGCGCGGCGAACCGCTGAATCTGATGTTCATGACGGCGGTGAGTGTGGCGGTGGCCGCTGTGCCGGAAGGTCTGCCCGCCGTGGTCACTATCACGTTGGCGTTGGGCGCGAAGCGCATGTTGAAACGCCAATCGTTGATTCGCAAGTTGCCCGCCGTCGAGACGTTGGGTTCGGTGACGGTGATCTGCTCTGATAAGACCGGTACGCTGACGGAAAATCGCATGACGGTGACGGTGCTGGATGTGGCCGGACATCGGCTGGATGTGACCGAGAATTTATCCAACAAGATGCCCGCCATCGATGAGGTGGCGCGGCCGGTTGAGACGGTGTCACCGGCGCTGTCGTTGTTGTTGACGGGCGGGGCATTGTGCAATGATGCGACGTTTTCGGCTGAAAAACAAGGCAGTTTCCAGACGATCGGTGATCCCACCGAAGGCGCGTTGCTGGTCGCGGCGGCGCGCTTTGGTCTGTGGAAACAAGCGCTCGATCAAACTTATCCGCGCGTGGGTGAAGTGCCCTTCGACTCCGAGCGCAAGCGCATGTCCACCGTGCACCAAATCCATCAGGACTTGTCTACTTCTCTCCTTGTTTCCTTGTCTACTCCCTACGTGGCTTTTGTGAAGGGTTCGGTCGATGGGTTGCTGGCGCTGTCCAATCGGGTGTGGGTGGACGACGGGCCGATCGATCTGACGGATGAGTATCGCGATCGGATTGAGATCGCCAACAACAAACTCGCCCAGAACGGCATGCGCGTGCTGGGTGTGGCCTATCGCACGTTAACGTCGCCGGACACGAGCAACGGGCAGCGCGCCTCGATTGAAAGTAGCCTCGTCTTCGTGGGCCTGTTCGGCATGATCGATCCGCCGCGACCGGAAGTGAAAGCGGCGGTCGCCACGTGCCGATCGGCCGGTATCCGCCCGGTGATGATCACGGGCGATCATCCGTTGACGGCGACGCACATCGCGCATGAGTTGGGCATCAGCAGCAATGGCAAAGTGCTGACGGGTCAGGAACTTGAGCGGATGTCGGCGGATGAACTGCGCGCGGTGGTCGACGAGGTGTCGGTGTATGCGCGGGTGTCGCCGGAACACAAGTTGAAGATTGTGCAGGCGCTGCAAGAAAAAGGCCATGTGGTGGCGATGACGGGCGACGGCGTAAACGATGCGCCCGCGCTGAAAAAGTCGGACATCGGCGTGGCGATGGGCATCACGGGCACGGATGTGTCGAAGGAAGCGGCCGACATGGTGCTGCTGGATGATAACTTCAAGACGATTGTGTCGGCGGTAGAAGAAGGCCGCGTCATCTATGACAATATCCGCAAGTTCGTAAAGTTCTCCATTGCGGGCAACATCGGCAAGATTTCGGTGGCGCTCATCGCGCCCTTGATGGGTACGCCGCTGCCGTTACAACCGTTGCAACTGCTGTGGCTGAATTTGCTGACGGACGGTTTATTGGGTTTGGGTCTGGGCGTTGAACCTGCCGAAAAAGGCGTTATGCAGCGCCCCCCCGTGCGCACCACGGACAGCATCTTTGCAGGCGGCCTGACGCGCCACATTGCGTGGGTGGGCGCGCTGACGGGCGTCATCGCCTTGGCAGTGGGCATGTTCTATTGGGGCAGTGGTAGTCCGCACTGGCAGACGATGATCTTCACGACGCTGTGTTTCTCGCAAGTGGGGCAGGCGTTGGCGATGCGCTCGAGTCGTGAGTCAGTGTTTAAGATCGGGCTGACCAGCAATCGTTTGTTGCTGGGCATGGCGCTGGCGGTTGTCATCGCGCAGTTGGCGGCGATCTATCTGCCGTTCATGCACGGCTTCATGTACACCACGCCGCTGCCGCTGACGGATTTGCTGGTGAGTGTGGGCGCGAGTGCGTTGGTGTTGGCGGCGATTGAAATTGAGAAGTGGAGAAGTAGACAGGGAAACAAGTAGACCAGGCGGGTGTCTCACGCCAAGCCGCCAAGGGGCAAAGAACCTAGAAGACTTTGCTGCTTGGCGGCTTGGCGTGAGTTTTTGTTTGGGCCGTTTGGCGATCAAGCGGATTGCAAAATAGATTGGAGGTAGGCATCATCGACGCGGCGCAGCGCTTGAATAGTGCGGCGTTTGCGCAGCATTTTGGGCAAGCCGATGAGGCCCGCCAACATCCCCCGAATTCGCGCTCGAGCGGCCTCGCCGCGCCAGGCGCGTGCGGCTTCGCTGAAGAGCGACCATTGCTGGCGAATGATCTTGCTCCGATTGATCTGCCATAACGACGCCGGATAGTTTTTGGCGATCAGCCACAGGAAGTTGCGGCCATCATAAAAAGAAGCGGTCGCGCCACCGCCCGTGGCTTTGAGTTTGTGATACACCACCGCTTTAGGCGCATACACGCAAGGCCAGCCGGCCAACTGCGCGCGCCAGCCCAAATCCACATCCTCGCACGAGAAGAAAAAATCTTCATCTAACAGGCCGATCTGATCCAACATCGAGCGGCGATAGGCGGCGCTGCCGCCGCACGCACTGAAGACGTACTCCTCGCGGTCGTACTGCCCCCGATCGACTTCCCACACCCCACGGTTGCCGGGAATGCCATCGAGGCGATAGAAGTCACCAGTGGTGTGAAAGGTGTCGCGTTGATCGAACAACTTCATCTTGGAGGCGACGCTGCCCGCTTCGGGATGACGCTGGAAAGCGGCGATGACTTCCTCTAGCCAATGTGCATCGACTTCGGTGTCGTTGTTGAGCAGGATGATGAATTCGCCCTGCGCGGCGCGGATGCCCACATTCGAGCCGCCCGCAAAACCAAGATTATGCTTTAAGGCAATGACTTTGACTTCGGGGAAATCGCGCGCCAATAGTTCGAGCGAATCATCGTGTGAAGCGTTATCGACCAGGATGATCTCGAAATCGCGCACGGTCTGTTGGCGCAACGCGGTAAAGCACACGGGTAAATGCCGTGCGCCGTTCCAGTTGACGAGGATGATGGAGGCGATGGGGGGCATAGTGGGGGAGTAGATTGGTAAATTAGGGATTGGTAGATTGGTGATTGGTCAACTGGTAATTGGTTGACTGATCACCGATTGACCAATTGACCGATCACCAAGTTTCGCACGCCAGATAGTCTGCCAACGCGGCTTGCCACGGCCGGAGCGTGATGCCGATCTGCGCGCCGCAGAAATTGCGCAACGGCGCATAGGGTGGCGGCGTCGATGGCCGCGCGAAGTCCGCTAACGTGATAGGCTCAATCGGGATGTGGCCGCGCCCCGATTGTTTCAGGATCTCCAGCGCGAACTCGAAGCGCGAACATGCACCCTCATTGGTGAAGTGGTAAATCCCATACGCCCCGGTGATCATCAACTGCTCGATGGCCGTGACGAGGTCTTCGGTGTAGGTGGGTGAACTGACTTCATCGGTGACCACACGCAACTTGCCGTCGCTGTCGGCGCGGGCGATGATTTTTTTGACAAAGTTGTTGCCGCCTAAACCGTACAACCACGCCGTGCGTACAATATAGAAACGAGTGGTCAAATCACGAATGAATTGCTCGGCGGCGAGTTTGGACTTGGCGTAGGGATTGATGGCGCGGGTGGCGTCAAACTCAAGGTAGGGTTCGGCTTTCGTGCCGTCGAAAACCTCGTTGGTGCTGATGGCGAGCAAGGCCGCGCCTACACTTTCGCTAGCCACGGCGACATTGCGCGTGCCCAACGCGTTGACGCGATAGGCCAGATCGGGATTGCGGGCTGCGCCGTCCACGTCAGTGTAGGCGGCGGCATGGATAACGACTTCGGGCCGGAAGGCCGCCACGCTCGATCGGGCCGCGTTGAGGTCGGTCAAATCGACTTCGGGTAAATCCGCGCCAAACAGGGTGTGATGGGCTAAACGGCGCATCAGCGCGCGGCCCAGTTGGCCTTTAGCCCCGGTAAGGTAGATTCGCATGATCGTCTCGCTGGTCTTGGATGGCGCGATTATACCATCCGCCAACTGTGATACAATCGCGGCATGCGTTTTGACATTTTCACTTTATTCCCCGGTATTTTTGAAGGGCCGCTGCGCGAAAGCATGATCAAGCGCGCCATCGACGCGGGCTTGTTGGATGTGCAGCTGCACAACATTCGCGATTATGCGGCGGGCAAGCATCAGGTCACGGACGATTATCCCTACGGCGGCGGCGGCGGCATGGTGATGAAGCCGGAGCCGATGTTTGCGGCGGTGGAATCCGTGTTGGGGCTCAGGGATCAGGGATCAGGGATAGGGGATACCGATGACCAATCACCAGTTACCAATCTACCCATCCCGATTATTCTGCTCACCCCGCAAGGCCGAGTTTTTAACCAGAAAATCGCCTACGAACTGGCCCAGCACGATCGGGTGGCGCTGATTTGCGGACGCTATGAAGGCTTCGATGAACGCATCCGCGAACATCTGGTGACCGATGAGATTTCGATTGGCGATTTTGTGCTGACGGGCGGCGAGTTGGCCGCGTTGATCGTGCTGGACGCCGTGATCCGGCTGAAGCCGGGCGCGCTGGGCGACCCGGAAGGCGCGATCGATGATTCGCACGCCAGCGGCCTGCTGGAGTATCCGCACTACACCCGCCCGCCGGAGTTTCGGGGGTGGGGGGTACCAGAGGTGCTCTTGTCGGGCGATCACGCTAAGGTTGATCGGTGGCGGCGGGAACAGGCGTTACGCCGGACGTGGCTGCGCCGTCCGGACATGCTGGCGGCCGTCGAGTTGAGCAAGGCCGATCGGGCGTTTCTGGACAGGTTGCGTCAAGCGCCAGAGGGATAGCCCGTTTGGGGTTTGCGTTTTCATTGATCTTTTGTATAATGGCCTTCGGTCGGTTCTAGAACTATCGGTTCAAATTTCAACCTCTTATTGAACCTTCTGCCTGAGGTGCGAGTATTGACTGAGAATATGACGACCACGACGGATGCTCAGCTGATTCAGCGCTTGTGCGACGGGGACTTGGCTGCCTTGGGGACCCTGTACGATCGTTATCGCCTGCTGGTGTTCCACACCGCGCTGGCGATTACGCACGACCGCCAATCGGCCGAAGACATCTTGCAAGAGTGTTTTCTCAAAGTCAATACTTACGCCCGCCGGATTGACCAGAGTTTGCCGCTGGAGCCGTGGCTGTACCGGGTGACGGTGAACTTGGCCTATACCTGGGTTACACGCCGCTCACGCTGGCTGACCTCGCTCGAGACCGTGATCGATCGGTTGGTGGCTCCCATCCGCACCAACTCAGAATATCAGGCAGAATTATCCGAACTTCAAACGGTCATTCAGCAAGCGATCGATGCGCTGCCGCCCAATCAGCGCATGACGGTTGTGTTGTATTACCTCAACGATTTGAGCCTGAAAGAGATTTCTTACATTCTGGATTGTCCGGTCGGCACGGTCAAGTCGCGGTTGCACTACGGGCGCGAGCAATTGAAGCAGTGCCTGGATGCGTATCGGCCTGCGGCACTGCGGCCTGCGACGCAAAATTCGCGGTCTTCGGCTTAGGCGGCGGTGGGCTATGTCAGAAGGAGTCTCTTTGGATAACTTGATTCGACGTTCGATGCATGAGGCGGTAGACGACCTGGAGCCGTCGGCGTCCGTGCGCGAGGCGTTATTGGCGCAAGCGGCTGCCACGGCGGGGCACTCGTCGACGCTTGGCCCGACGGTGCCGGCGCTGGCCGACGGGTTGCGGGAAGGCAGCGCACCGGAGTTGCCGCGCGTGGCTGCGACTCAAACCGGTACGGTTGGGAATGGGCAGTGGTTGTTGCTTACGACTGCGCCCCTGTATGCAGTTCGCTAACAGATGCTCAACGGCGACCAGATCATAAGACTGGCCGCCGGATTTGAACTTACACTTATCGAATCGGAGGACGCCCCCTGTATGCCGCAACAACAACCGCTCTTAGAAGTGAAAGATCTGGCAACTCGCTTCAAGATCACGGGCGCGTATGTTCATGCCGTCAACGGCATCTCGTATGCGCTCAACGAAGGTGATTCGCTTGGCGTCGTGGGGGAGAGTGGTTGCGGTAAGACGGTGGGGCAGATGTCTGTCCTACGGTTGATTCCACAGCCACCCGGCGAAATCTATCGCGGCGAAGTGCTGTATAACGGCCGCGACCTGCTGAAACTGTCGATGGATGAAATGCGACAGGTGCGCGGCAAAGAAATCGCGATGATCTTCCAGGATCCGATGACCTCGCTCAATCCCGTGATGACCATCGGGCGGCAGATTACGGAAATGCTGGAACTGCACATGAACATGGACAAGAAGCAGGCGCGCACCCGTGCGGCCGAACTGTTGACCATGGTCGGCATTCCGCGCGCCGGCGATCGCCTGGACGATTATCCCCATCAGTTTTCCGGCGGTATGCGCCAGCGCGTGATGATCGCGATGGCGTTGTCATGCGTGCCCCAGATTCTCATTGCCGATGAGCCGACCACGGCGTTGGATGTGACCATTCAAGCGCAGATTGTGGACTTGGTGAAGAAGTTGCGCGATGAATTGGGCATGGCGGTGGTGTGGATTACGCACGACCTGGGTGTGGTGGCGCGCCTGGTCAAGAACGTGATCGTCATGTACGCCGGCTATATTATCGAACGGTCGCCCGTCGACGATTTGTACGCGCATCCCTCGCACCCGTACACACTGGGCCTGCTGGGTTCGTTGCCGCGTCTGGATGAGACTGAACGCACGCGCCTGGTGTCGATCGAAGGCGCACCGCCCGATTTGGTTGACGTGCCCAAAGGGTGCCCCTTTATGCCGCGCTGCACCTTCCGCATCGATCGGTGCAAACTAGAGAATCCGCCGTTGTTGCCGGTTGGTCCCGCACACGAGGCGGCTTGCTGGGTAGACGTCACGACGAGGAGGCCGCGTTAATCATGGCTGACACGGTACAGAATCAGAGTACTGGCGATGACTTGCTGGTCGTCAAGAACTTAAAGAAATACTTCCCAATCCGGCGCGGCGTCTTCCAGCGCAAGGTTGGCGATGTGAAGGCCGTCGATGGCGTTAGTTTTGTCATCAAGCGCGGTGAGACGTTGGGTTTGGTGGGTGAGTCGGGTTGCGGCAAGTCCACCACGGGTAAAACAATTTTGCAACTGGAGCGGGCGACGGCCGGCGAAATCTGGCTGGAGGGCTTGGACATCACCAAAGTTAAGGGTGAAACGCTGCGCCTGATGCGCAAGCGCATGCAGATCATCTTCCAGGACCCGTTCGCTTCATTGAACCCGCGCATGACAGTGGGTGAGATCGTCGGTGAGCCGCTGGAAGTTCATGGTTCGGTGAAGGGCAAAGAGAAGGCTGATCGTGTCAAGGAATTGTTGAAGCTGGTCGGCTTGAATCCGACGTTTGTCACACGTTTCCCGCACGAGTTTTCAGGCGGCCAACGCCAGCGCATTGGCATTGCCCGCGCTTTGGCGCTGAACCCGGCGTTTATCGTCTGCGATGAGCCGATCGCGGCCTTGGACGTGTCGATTCAGGCTCAGGTCGTCAATCTGCTGGAAGAGCTGCAAAAGCAGTTTGGTTTGACGTATTTGTTTATTGCCCACGACTTGTCCATGGTGCGCCACATCAGCGATCGGGTGGCGGTGATGTATCTGGGTCGCATCGTTGAAATCGCCGACTGGCGAGCGATCTACGAAGACCCCAAGCACCCGTATTCGCAGGCGCTGTTATCGGCGATTCCGATTCCCGATCCGGCGATTGAAGCGAAGCGGAAGCGCGTCATTCTGGAAGGCGATGTGCCCAGTGCGGCGAATCCGCCCGTGGGGTGCAATTTCAATACCCGTTGCCCGGTTCGACAGGAGAAGTGCTTTGTGGATGATCCAGACTTGCGCGAGATCATTCCGGGACACTGGGCCGCTTGCCACTTTGCGAAGTAGCGGCGGTAGGCAGTCGATTGGTTGATTGCGCTGTTGACTCAAGTCGGCAGACGCTTATAAAAGGAGGTGAGGCCGCACATATCTGAGATTTTTGACTGGCAGTTAGGTTAGTCGATATCGCCCATTGACCAAACACTATTTTAGGAGGAGAAACAATGTTTCGCAGCAAGCACCTGTTGTTAGTCGTTAGTCTGTTGGCCGTGCTGAGCATGGTCATTTCGGCCTGCGCGCCCGCCGCCACGCCGACCGCCGCCCCGGCCGCCCCCAAGGCGACCGATGCCCCGAAGCCGGCCGAGCCGACCAAGGCCCCCGAAGTTAAGCCGACCGATGCGCCGAAGCCGACCGACGTACCCGCCCCGGCTGAGAAGCCGTGGCCGACCGCCAAGGATCCCTCGACGTACACCATTATGAGCTTTGGTGACCCGTCGGAACTCGACCCGCACATCAACTATGAAACCGCGGGCGGCGGCGTGCTGTTCAACATCTACGAAGGCCTCGTGTCCTTCGACGGCAAGGATGCCACGAAGTTTAAGCCCGTGCTGGCCGAAGCCATCCCCGATCCCAAGCCGCTGGATAACGGTGGCGTGGAATACGTGTGGAATATCAAGAAGGACGTCAAGTTCCACGAAGGCCAGGCCATGACGGCTGAAGACGTGGCGTATTCGTTCTGGCGTGTGCTGTTAATCGCCGATCCGAACACCCCCGGCTTCCTGATGACCGAACCGTTCTTCAAGACCTTCGACGCGACCGAGTTGGTTGATGCTTCCGGCGCGTTGGACGGCGATCCCGATACCCTGAAGACGCAGCCAGCTGCCAAGTTGGAAGCGGCCTGCCAGACGGTTAAGGATGCCATCACCTTCGACAACGAAGCGAGCACCGTCACGATGAAGCTCGCGCAGCCGTGGGGCCCGTTTGTGGCCACCATTGCCCAGCGCTGGGCCAGCGTGACCAGCAAGGAATGGATGATTGGCCTGGGTGAATGGGACGGCGACTGCAAGACCTGGCAGAATTTCTATGGTATCTCCAGCGAAACCAAGCCGACCTATAATGTGACCAATGGTACCGGTCATTACAAGCTTGAGAAGTGGACGCCTGGCGAAGAACTGAGCCTGGTGGCCTTCGATGGTCACCGCGACGGCGTGCCCTCGATCAAGCGTGTGGTCATCAAGAACGTGGGCGAGTTCGGCACCCGCTTCGCCGCCTTCCAGGCCAGCGATGCTGACCGCATTGCGGTTGGTTCGGCTGCTGACTGGGCGCAGATGGATACCCTGGTTCGCGAAGAATGCAATGCCGACACCGGCGAGTGCAAGGAAGTCAACCCCGACGGTATCGTGCGCGTGATCAAGCCCTTGATCTCGCTGACCCGCTCGGACATCGGCCTGAACCAGGCCATCCCCGAGGATAGCCCGTTCATCGGCAGCGGCAAGTTGGATGGCGAAGGCGTCCCCGGCAACTTCTTTGCCGACGTTCACATCCGCCGCGCTTTCAACTACTGCTTCGACTATGAGACGTACATCAAGGACGTGCAGTTTGGCGAAGCCGTGCGCTCGCTGGCTTTGACCCTGCCCGGCCAACCCGGTTACGATGGTTCCCCGATCTATGACTTCGACCTGGCCAAGTGCGAGGAAGAATTCAAGGCCGCTGAACTGAAGACCGAAGATGGCAAGGGCATCATGGATATCGGCTTCTACCTGCAGTTGGGCTACAACACGGGCAACACCGCTCGCCAGACCATGGCCGAAATTCTGGCCGCGAGCCTGTCGGACGTGGGCGGTGGCAAGTTCATCGTCAACCCGATCGCCCTGCCGTGGCCTACCTACCTGCGTGTGCTCCGCGCCAAGCAAATGCCCATCGCGGTTGCCGGCTGGCAGGAAGACATCCACGACCCGCACAACTGGTACGTGCCCTACATCCAGACCACCTACGGTTCGCGCTTCAACATCCCGGCCGAGCTCGTGGACAAATATAAGCCTCTGATCAGCGCTGGTGCGGCCGAGAGCAACTTCGATGCTCGCGCCAAGATCTATAGCGAACTGAACCAAATGATCCATGACGACGCGATTTACATCGTCATGTCGGTTGCGACTGGCCGCTCGTACGAGCAGTTGTACATGAAGGGCTGGTTGGGCGGTACATCGCAGAATCCGCTGGTTTCTGTTCCTGGCGCTGTCGACGAACTGTCCAAGGACAACGTTAAGCCTTAGTCTTCACTTGATCTGGATAGCTGACCGGTTATTGGCTGTTTGACCGGTCAGCTATTCTGGAAAATGTGATGGTAATACTTGGGCAGAGGTCGGCCTGTCGGCCTCTGCCCAAGTTCCGACTATAACCCGTTGCCCGGCGCTGAGCGCACAATTTGATGATTGTGTGTTGATCCACTGGCAATGGCTTGAACCAAGTGCCCCATTAGACGGTATTATTGCTAAGTCCGCCGCGAAGGAGTTTGCATGTACGCCTACATTGTCCGACGCCTACTGATTGTGCCCTTCCTGTTGTTTGGCGTTACCATCCTGTTGTTCCTCATGATCGGCATGTTGCCGGAGGATGCCCGCCTGGCCTTGTACCTGCGCGATGTGCCCAAGAATCCCGGCCAGGCTGAAACGCTGATCAAGCGTTACGGTTTGCGCGATCCGATCTATGTCCAGTACGCCAACTGGATGTTCGGTCGTGAGGTCGAAGACCCGACGACGGGCGTGAAGGAGGTCAAGGGCGGTATTTTGCGCGGTGACTTCGGTTGGTCCAAGAGCGGTTCGGACACGATAGCCAACATCATTTCACGCCGTTTCCCGGCCACCATTGAGATGGCGCTTTGGGCTATCATCCCCATTGTCGGCGTCGGCATTTGGATGGGGGTGCTGGCGGCGGTCAATCACAATAAACTCATCGACCAAATTTTCCGCGTTTTCGCCATTGTGGGAACTTCGGTGCCGGTGTTTGTGTTTGGCCTGGTCGCATTGATGGTGTTTTACGCCAAGCTGCAATGGTTCCCGCCGGGGCGCTTGTCTGACTGGGCTAATGCCATTGTCAATAGCGGCGAGTTCGTGCGCTACACATCGATGAACACGTTCGACGCGCTACTTAACGGCCGTCTTGATATTTTCATCGATGCCCTGCGCCATTTGGTATTGCCCATTTTGACTCTGGCCTATATTCAGTGGGC
>JAGOBP010000540.1 GCA_017999195.1 Thermoflexales bacterium | reverse complement strand
CGCCAACCCTGTCGCGCTCCAGCGAAGCGGTGACGCGCGTGCTGATCGAACTGCGCAAGATGGAGCGCGTCGACGACGTCAACAGCAAATTGATTTTCCTCAATAATTCGCTGGACGCGATTCGCGCCGGGAAACGACATGCCGACGCGATGCTCAACGGCCATCTGCCGACACAGGAAGAGTGGGCGCCGGTCGCCGACATCTGGCGCAATGATCCGCAATTGCAAACAGTTAATTTGAAATTCAAAGCGATCAAGGACGTCAATGATCTGATGCCCGCGCTGCGCGAACTGGGCAAGGTGGATTGGCGGCGCAACATCGACGCGACGATCCGCCGGGGCGAGGAGATCGATCGGGCGAGCAAGCAGCCGGTCACTACCGCCGCGCCGTATCCCGAAGCGGCGACCTTGCGGCAGATGCTCGATCAGTGGCAGGGCTTGGTGATGGAGCGCGTCAAGGATTTGCAGGGCCGCGCCGCGCTGATCTCGACGATCAAGACGCGCCAACTGAGTTTTGCGCCCAGCCTTCAGGCGACGTTGACCGTGACCAACAGCGGCCTCAATGTTGCCGAGCAGGTGCGGCTGCACCTGACCGACGGCGAGGGCTATCGCGTGCTGGCGGGCGGCGAGCAAGCGATCGATCTGCTGACGGCGGGCAGCGCGCGCGATCTGGATGTGACCATCGAGCCGCTGACGCGCGATCGGGTGCGCCTGCACTGGCAAATCATTTACGATGATGCGGTCGATGATGATCGCACGGTTGAGTTTGCGGACGTGATCGAACTGGCGGAGGACATCCAGCGGCCCTTCGTGCGCATCTTCCCCATTCCGTATGTCACGGGCATGCCGCTCAAAACCGATCACTTGTTTGTGGGCCGCGCCGATGTGTTTGCGTACATTCAAGAGCACTTGTTTGGCGCGTACCAGAACAACGTCATCGTGCTACACGGCCAGCGGCGCACCGGCAAAACGTCGATCTTGTATCGCTTGAAGAAGGTGCTGGTTGATACGCACGTCTGTGTGCTGGTGGATATGCAGGGCAAGGCCGCGCGCGGCACGCTGGACTTTTTGTATTCGCTGGCCGATGACATCGTGTACGCGTTGGATGATCAAGATATTGCGGTGTCGCTGCCGGCTCGATCGGACTTTGCGGAATCCCCGGAGTTTGTGTTCCGCGCGCGCTTCTTGCGCAGTGTGGCCGAAGCCTTGCCTGTCGGTGCGAATGGTCAGCCCAAGCATCTGCTGCTGATGTTCGATGAATTTGAAGAGTTGCAAAAGCGCGTGCAAGACGGCAAACTGGAGCCGGAGATTTTTCCGTTCCTGCGCAACCTGATGCAGCATGAAGAATGCGTGGACTTTGTGTTTGCGGGCACGCACAAGCTGGAAGAATTGGGCGCGGAATATTGGTCGATCTTGTTCAACATCGCGTCTTACAAGAAGATTACGTTCCTGACGCCGGATGATGCACGCCGCTTGATCACGGAACCGGTCGCGCCGCATCTGGAATATGATCCGTTAGCCATCGAACGCATCACGGCCGTTAGCGGCGGGCATCCGTATTTTACGCAAGTGATTTGCCATGAACTCGTGGCTTTTCACAATGAGACACAGCGCACCTACATCACGGCCAACGAAGTGGAAGACGTGCTCGATCGGATTGTGGAACGGGGCGAGGCGCACTTCAAATTCATCTGGGCTGAAGCCAGCCCGATCGAGCGCGCGGTGCTGCTGGCGCTGGCCGATCTGCTGGAAACCGACGAGACGGTGGGCGTCGATCCGGTGCAGGCGTTATTGGACAAACGCGCGATCAACCTCAATGGCACGCCCTTGATCAAGGTGCTGGATGATCTGGAAATGGGCGACATCCTCACCCGGTCCGGTCCGCGCAGCAATTTGTATCGCTTCAAGATCGATCTGATCCGCCGATGGATTTATGCGACGAGGCCAAATTAATCTCTGAATGGATTTGCGGAGTAAGCACGCCTACGTGCGGATTGAGCGTTGGATTATTTGAGATTTTGATTGACCCATTCCAACGCTTGCTTCACTAACGCAGAGCGATTCTTCTTCGTCACTTCCCACACGGTGACGCCAGGAAAAGCCTTCAGCGCCATCAACCACGGATGATTGTCGCTCATGGCCGTCGCCAGCACGACCTTGGGACTGCCCACCGCTTTCACCGCCGCCGACTGAAACTGCGATGAGAACATTGTGATCTTGCCGATTTCGTCGATGACGACGATGGGCTTATCCGTCAGCGCTGCGTTAATCGCGCCGGCACCCAGTTTGTCGATGATGTGCGTTTCCACGCCAAAGCGCCCGAAGTTGGACTTGCTCTTGAAGTCGGCGTGGGCCATGATGCCCCATTGCCCGTCTAGCGTGACAAGTTTATAGCCCTTGCGCCCGCCGGGGCCGAGAATTTCCTCGGAGAAGAAGCCCCCGGCCTGATCGCCCAACTCCTTGATCACGGCCTTGATGAGGGTGGTTTTGCCGATACCGGGTGTGCCGGATAAAATCAATGTGCGTCCCATGTGAATCTCTCGCCTGTGCAAAATTAGCCTGCTGGTGCGCTCAGTATAACACACTGAGATTGTGCATTGATCATTGTGCATTGATCCGTGTTCAGGTACAATCGCCCGCACGGAGGCCGTGTGAACCGCCAACAGTTCTTGCCCTCAACGCTGACCTTCCTGTTGACCATCGCCGTGCTGCTGTACCTGGTTGAAAAACTGGGCAGCGCCTTGCTGGCCTTTAGCAACGTGCTGGTGATGCTGGGCCTGTCCTGGCTGCTGGCGTTGATTTTACGCCCGCTGGTCAACTGGGTGCAGCAGCGCACGCTGACTGACGAAATCCTGCAGCCTATCCGTCGCCGCTGGGGCGACCGCCTAGCCGATCGGGTGGCGCATCCCTCGCTGGGGCTGTCGATCACGATCGTGTATACGCTGGTGATCGCCGTTATCGCCATCATCGTGTTGGCGTTGGTGCCGTTGTTGATCGAGCAGACGCGGCAACTGTCCATCACCATTCAAGAGCAAGCTAACAATCTCCCCGCCAACATTCAACGCCTGAGTGAGATCATCAATTCGGCGCGCACCTTCTTGATTGAACGGTTGTACCTTGATCCGGCCGCCATCATCCTGCCGCGCCCCGAAGAATTGATCAATCAGTTGACGGGCTTTGGTACGGGGCTGGTGCAAGGCGCGCTGGGCCTGCTGGGCGGCATTGCGGCCACGCTAGGCCAGTTTATGCTGATTGTGTTTCTCAGCGTGCTGGTGATGATCGACGGCGCGAAGATGCAAACGCAGCTGCAGCAGATGATTCCGCGCAAGCATGAAGCCGACGTGCAGACCTTGTTCGCGACGA